>NZ_JBBOTU010000005.1:0-6079 GCF_038005765.1 Bacillus sp. FSL M8-0256 | reverse complement strand
TTGACATACCAAGAGGGTCTTGGTGTAGTGAGTTTGTCAACTCCTTAATGCTCCCTGCGGTCCGCTTACCGTTGACAAACGCCATACAGAGCCTTTCTAGCCCTTTTAAGAGGTTGCCCCTTATAAAAACCCCTATTTAATCTTTAAAATCGCTCACAGGGCATTTATGAGCTTCTCACGAGTAAAACAAGGATAAATAAAAGCCAAGATACTGTTAATGTTTCATAAGGCTATGAAAATGCCTGTATTAAAGGATTTACCAGATAAATTATTTTAAAAAATTTAGTCGTAGTTGTTTAATTTGACAACTACGATTTTTTATTTATGTTCGTATTTTTGTTTGTGTTTATTTAGACACACAACTGTGTTCAAATGAACACACACGAAAATCGCTAAAACTACTGATATATCAACCTTTTTTACACTTTTAAAAGTCTCTCTCTTCTCACTCTATATATAAGGGCTTTTCTTCATGCAAGGGACGGGTAGTATTTTTCGGACAGACCACCGAAAAATCTCCACCCTTTACCCTTGCACTCCGAAATTCGGCAGGTGCGCAGCTTGTGCCAAGCCGACACACTGAAAACGAGGATTAATCAGGGTCGGCTTGCACTGCAATTGTACCTGCCGAAACGCCTGAGCGTATCCCAAAATATGCTTTCACGACAAGGGCTACAGGACATGGGGGATTCTCCCCCAAACCCCCTAGCCAGCCTCCTCCTAAAAACAAGGGGGAAACCCAAAAAACCAACCCTTTGCCAGAAGCTCATAAATGCCCTCTGCAGCGTTTTTGGCGCTAGCAAGGCTTTTAATATGGCTCATCTCTGGCGATGGCCAGAGGGGCCATACCTGGCATCTGTCAACGATACCGGACCGTCAGGGAGGATAAGGAGTTGACAGATACGCTGCACCAAGACCCTCTTGGTGTGTCAAAAGTGCACCTTTTGACCTGCCTACCGGCGAGGGAGCCCCTCAAGGATTGAGGGGTTGGGGAGTTCGATTAATGGGGTCTGGGGAAGAGTTCCCCAGTGGGTTTGGGCAAGGCCCAAGGTCTTGTTTTTTGCCATGCAGGGCATGGCTCGGCGGAGCCGAAAAGCCTCGCAGAGCCCTATGTATTTTGTAACGTAGTGACAAAATACGTATAGGAAAATACATATAGGGTTACGCTAATTGACAAACGTCGTCGCTTTGCTAGACTTGGTTTATCAATAATTTTGGGCGAAGTGGTGATATTTTATGTTGGCTTCTATCTCGTTTAATCAATCTCATAAAAGCAATATGGCACATAATAACCGAGAAAATATTCATGGGAATCCTGGCATTGATTCGTCCAGGCTAAACGAAAATATTTACTTTGTTCAAAGGGATATTCGAGACGTTTATCAAGAGGTATTCGGTGAAGCGGTCGAAGCCTACAATGCGAAGCAAAGTAGGAAAGACCGTAAGATTGAGGACTATTACGAGAAAATTCGAAAGGACAGTAAAACGCATGAACAAAGGGAGCTTATTGTTGCCATTGGAGAGGGGAAAGATGGCGAGGAATACCGGCCTTTGAAGAAAGCGGCACTAGTGCAGTATGCAGAGGAGTTTCAAGAAAGAAATCCCAATTTAGCAGTCTATAACATGGTCTTGCATGATGATGAAGCGAACCCCCATTTACATATCAATTACGTTCCGAATTTTGAGAGTAAGCGAGGGCTTACAAGGCGTGTCGGCATGGATAAAGCTTTACAGCAACAAGGCATCAAGATAAGAAAAAACAAGAAAAAAACATAAATATTGCTTAATTTTTTTAAAAGAATACAATTTTTATTGAAAGCACTAAATATAAAAGGAGACATAAGCATATGAACTCAGAAAATAAAGTAGCAATAATAACAGGTTCAGCAGGTGGTTTAGGTAAAGCTATAGCTGAAAGATTAGCAAATGATGGTTTTAATATCGTTGTTCAAGACATCAATAATGATTTGTTACTAGAAACAGAAAAAGAATTCAAAGAAAAAGGATATAATGTAATATCTTTCAAAAGTGATGTTTCAAAACAAAAAGAACAAGAAGAACTAGTTAAATTTACTGTAAAAGAATTTAATAAATTAGATGTTTTTATTAATAATGCAGGTGTGGATGCTGTAACACCTTTCTTAGAAATAGACGAAAATCAACTTAATAAATTATTTAATATTAATGTATTTGGAACTGTTTATGGTACCCAAGCAGCTGCAAAACAATTTATAAAACAAAATACAAAAGGTAAAATAATAAACGCTTGTAGTATAGCAGGTCACGAATCTTACGAAATGCTAGGTACATATTCAGCTACTAAACACGCAGTTAGATCATACACTCAAGTTGCAGCTAAAGAATTAGCAAAGTATAAAATTAACGTTAATGCTTATTGTCCAGGAGTGGCAAAAACTAAAATGTGGGAAAGAATCGATGAAGAAATGGTTAAATATGATGAAAATTTAAATCCTGGAGATGCTTTTGAAAAATTTTCAAGTGCTATAAAATTAGGAAGATATCAAGAACCTAAAGATGTAGCAAATTTAGTATCATTCCTAGCTTCGGAAGATTCAGATTATATAACTGGTCAATCTATTTTAACAGATGGCGGATTAGTTTATAGATAAAAAATAAACAGTTTAATTAATTTGGTTTTTATTCCAATTTCCTTTTTGAATAGAAACTTTGAACCCTAAAAACCCAAAGCGTGTCAATCGTTCGGTTTAATAGCTAGCGCTATCCGAACGCTTGCGCTTTAAGTTTATTTTAGGGTTCTTTTCTTTTTCAAAAAGTTTTCTCGGCATAAAGTCGTCTAAATATTGACATACCAAGAGGGTCTTGGTGTAGTGAGTTTGTCAACTCCTTAATGCTCCCTGCGGTCCGCTTACCGTTGACAAACGCCATACAGAGCCTTTCTAGCCCTTTTAAGAGGTTGCCCCTTATAAAAACCCCTATTTAATCTTTAAAATCGCTCACAGGGCATTTATGAGCTTCTCACGAGTAAAACAAGGATAAATAAAAGCCAAGATACTGTTATTCACTTTACTTTGTTGTAAGTTAGTTGTCCCCCCTTGTTTTGGGGTGTGAGTGCTGGCTGGGGGTGTGGGGGCTAGCCCCCGCATAACGTCACTAAGTAAGGCTAAAGGCAGATATTTCTGAACGATAGCACAGGCGGTTTTGGCGGTACAATGGTCAGAGCAAGCCGAATTTCGTAAATCCTCGTTTTGGGTATGTTCGGCTTGGCGACATGCCACCACCGCCAAAATTTCGGAAAGCAAGGGGGAAAGGGTGGAGATTTTTTTGAGCGATAGCGTTCCGTAGGACAAAAAAATACTACCCGAACCTTGCTTGGAGAAAAGCCCTTTAGAAGATATAAGAGGGAACATTTGAAGAATGTTGTTATATCAAGGGTTATAGAGGTTGTTAGTAATCACAGTGTGAACCCAATAGTAATCATAAGCTATGATTACTATTTGAATATAAAGTAATCAAATTAACACTTGTTTTTTAAAAAAAATAATTATACTATAATCTTATATGATTACAACACGCTCACAAATGATTACTATATGGTTCACTAGATGATACATATATGTTTCATTTTAAGTAGTATACTGCTTATTCAGGGGAGGAATATCGTGACAACGTTAACAATAGGGGAAACAAAAAACGTACTAGATCCTAATTCTAGAACATTTGAGGAACGTGAGAGAGAATTAGAAGAACTAAAGAAACAGGAAGAAGAAGAGCGAAAAAGACAACAAGGAAGTCCTTATAAAAGGTGGGTGCAAATGAATAAAGACGCTTATAAAGCAGAAGATTGGCTAATGTCAAAATCACCAATAGCATATCGAATCTTTAAGTTTCTAATTAATAACATGGATTCATACAATGCGGTTATGTGTTCGTATAACGTCTTACAAGAACAGTTCGAAATTAGTAAACCCACTGTTACAAGAGCAATTAAACTTCTTAGAGAAAAGCAATACATAGACGTTTACAAATCAGGAACATCAAACATTTATGCCGTTAATAAACAAATTGCTTGGAATAGTTGGGGAACAAATTATAAACACGGCAAATTCGGAGCCAATATAATCATCTCTGAAAGTGAACAAGAAAACAGCATGAAAACGAAAATACAATCTCAATTACACAAAGAAATAACGATAGAGATAAAGGAGTAGAACCGTCATTAAGACGGTTCTTTTAACTATAAAGTAAAAGCATTTTCTTCTTCATCTTCAGGACGAACACTTCCTGTTGTTTGGAGATCAGCAAGAGCAAAAGCTAATTTTTCAACCGAATACTGGTTATCCAAGTGCTTTACAATCCGTTTCATTGCAGTGATTTGTGTTTTAGGGGCTTCATTTTTTTCTAAATATGCTAAAATCTTTTCTGCTTCACTGACCCTTCTTTTCGTTGTTTTAATACGGTCAAAAACATCATTTCTCATATTCATTTATCCTCCTCCTTTACATTTCCAATTCTATATCTTTTTCATTTTCTTTCTGTGGTTTTTCTAATTTTTGTAGAGAATCCTGGACTAATTTATCTTGTTTGTCATCCAGTGCTTTTATATGGCTAGGGGCAATATCCCTAATTCTTAAAAACGTCTTTACTCGGTCAATTTGAGCATGTAAAACGTTCCCCACTCTTTGTTTGAAAGCCGAAAACTCCTTACTGATCTGCATGAGTTTTTCCTTCAATTGCCCGTTCTCCGATTTCAATTCTCGATTCTCATTTTGGTAAGACCGGTTTTCTAGTTTTAGCGTATCTACCTCTTGTTTTAACTGCTTTTTTTCCTTCAACTGGCCATTGTATTTATGAACCAGCCCATTATATTTTTCTACTAGATTTCCGTATTTCTGCACAACCTCAGCCTGTTTCACTTTTTCCACTGCTTTTTTCTCTGCCAATGTATCTAAGTTCTGTTCAACATCTTTGTAATAATGTCGAATTTTGTCTTGTCCTATCTGCATATCTGATTTTAATTGCTGAACTTCTGTCTTTGCCTTCTCTAACTCCTTCTGGAGAACCTCCGCCTTCTGCTGATAGACAACTCCATTTGTCGCATAATCGACTAGGCTTTTGTAATCTTGCTCCTTCATGCCAACAAGCCCAAGCACCTTTTTCGGTTGAATGTTCTCAATCGCCTTTGTCTTGTCGTCAATCTCTTGAATATGCCCCATTGTCCGTTCATACTTTTTTCTAGCTTCCTGCTCCATTTGTTGGAACGTCAGAGCCTTATATTTGGCTGTCTCAACGTGTTTACGGTCTGATGAGACTCCTCGCTCCAAGTCAAAGCCTTCTCGCACCATATGGTCATGAAACTTATCTTGAAGCTTTACCAGTTGTTGCTTTTTCCCAAAAAAGTCCTTTGCGGAAAGCCGACCATCTTCGGTGATCGGCACGAACCCAACATGCATATGCGGTGTTTTCTCGTCTTTATGAACCATCGCATAGGCAATATTCTTTTCTCCGTATTCGTTCGCAAAAAACTCATAAGCTGATTCAAAGAATCGCTTTTCCTCTTGTTCCGATAGCTTTTGAAAATACTCGGAATCGGAAGTGACAAGGAAACTCGCCATCTTCACCGCATCTTTCCGAATGGCTTTGCCAGTCGTCACTCCTTCCTCAATCATTTTGTTAACCTTCTCGCTATAATCAATCGGCTTTGAATTGACCAAATCATAATTTAGATGTGAACGTGACCCATCAATATCACCGTTCGTCTGACTTTCTTTTTCTCTCTGATTATGAATTTGAATGCCCTTAATGGCAGGTGACTTTAGCTTCTGCATATGTAAAACGGCAAAGCTCATATCGGGGTTTTCGCTCCTTTCTAAAATCGCTAGATTAATAGAAAGTGTAGCACACTACACTTTGCAAGCAAAGTTCCATGTGCTCTGCGAGGCTTTTCGGCTTCGCCGAGCCATGCGCTGCATGGCAAAAAACCTTGGGCTTTGCCCAAACCCACTGGGGAACTCTTCCCCAGACCCCTTTCAAAAACTCCCCCAACCCCCTCACTTTTGAGGGGGCTCCCTCGCCGGTAGGCAGGTCAAAAGGTGAACTT
>NZ_JBBOTU010000004.1:0-6806 GCF_038005765.1 Bacillus sp. FSL M8-0256 | reverse complement strand
CAAACATTAACACAGCTTCAAGAGCAAAATTGAAAGGACCCTTTTTTTTCATCAAAATTTGTGAGAATACTATATCGACAACTCCAACAACTACTACTGTAAGGAAAAAAAACTTAAATAAAGCTAAAACAGAATCAAAGGTACTGGTTGTATTGATAGAAATATAGGGGAACAAAGACACGAATTTAAATACACCTAAAAATATCAAAAAAGGTGAAGAAATAATAAAGACAAACATAAGAAAAACAATTAAAATCGCAAATACATGGTCTCCAGTTGAATATTTTTCTTTTTTATTTTTTTTACTCATGTGTAACAATTCCTCTCTTTTATGGTATTATATTACTTGGTTAAAATATCAAAAAAATAGGAGGATTAAAATGAAATTTACTAAAAAAAGATTTTCTCAAAGTGTGGTAACACTTACAGCTACAGCCCTTATCATTTCAGGATTTAGTGGTTTTGCGTCATCTGCTTCAGCTGCTGAACAAGACCAAACAGTTCAACCCACAACACAAATTGCAAGTAACTCATTGCCAAACTCATTAGAGAAATATATAGAAACACATAAAACTCCTAGCACATTAGAAGATTCTAAAGCATTTATTAAATTCGCATCACAAACTCGCGAATTTAACACTTATAACCAATTAAACCAAAATGGGCAAGTACATACTAATGGTATTGTTGGTCATTCTCTTAAAGCAATAAAAGCATTTGGATGGGTATGTAGAGTCGGAGGAAAAGCTCTTAAATGGGCCATCAAACCTCTATCTCCATCAAAAGCTAAACTGGTAGACAAATATGCAAGAAAAATTGCATATGCCACAGAAAGACTGAATAGTGCATCAAAAGGCGCTCTAGTAAAAGCTTTGAAAAAAGCAGGAGTACCTTCAAAAACTGCTGATTCTCTAGCAGAAATTATCTTATGGATTGTATAAAAATAAAGCAGACAAAATTGTCTGCTTTATTTAATTAATTATGTAATTCTTAATTCCTACATGCCAATGCGCCATAACCTCGAACGTCTCATTAGCTACCTCGTCTTCATCTTCTTCAATTCTGACAAGATCCCCGTCCTCGGCGTCCGTCAAATTCAGTTCCTTATGAATCTCTTTCAAGATCCCGCCGTAGCCGATCAACCGCCTGGCATTTAACGCATCATCCAAATAATAGACCGTATCCAAATTTTCCTCGGTCACTTCATTCCCACGTATCACATCAGTGTCTTTCACTGGATACTTAGAAATCTCTAAAATAGCTTTCTGTTCTTCCATTTCTTTGCGTACTTCTTTTTCAATCGCTTCCGCATCGATTCCCTTTTTACCTTTGACCCTTTGCACATGCACAATAGGTGTGTAATCCAATTTCATTGCTCTTTTCCAAAGGCTTGTCCATTCTTTTTGATTAATATAGTTCTTACCAAAGTAATTAGTACGAACAGGTATTAACACATGAAAATGCGGATGATATGTATTTTCTTCATGATTTTTCGTAATCTCTAAAGCTCTGAAATACCCACGCACCGCAGAATCAACTTTTTTATATTTCATCAATCTATTAAAGCCTTTCATCATATCCGAAATGGTCTGTTTCAGATCATCACCCTCAACGTTTTTTACTGTCAACGTGAGAAATATCCATGCTGGCTTATATTGCCGATTGGCTTCTTCAACGATCAATTTGTTGTGATAAGCAATTTTCAATGACCTTCGCCACGCACACATAGGGCATAACCTCACTTTACAAAAATAGGCTTGATATAATCGTAGTCTGCCCGTTTCTCGATCCCTCTTAAACGCAAGACATTCCGCACAATCACATACTTTCTCTGCCTTTTTTCCGTAGTAAGGCGCACCGGTACGCTTTTCAAGTCCTTCATAGTGAGCCGCCATAAGCGACGATCTCACCTTTTTCCCCTTCCAATCCCGCTTTTTACCTGTTGCGGTTTTATCCTCGAGGATGGTATAATTCGATTCAGATGAATAAAACAAAGAAAAAACCCCTTCTGCCGCTAGTTCTCTAGCTATCTATTATTTGGTGTGGTAACTTAATAATAGCAGACGGGGTTTTTCCCTGTCAAATTACCTTCAAACCCTTGACACCACTGGATTCATATCACTTTTTGAAAATCTCAATGTTTCTATATGTATCAAGATAAGAAAAGACACGATTCTGACTCCGTCAAAATCGCCCAAAAAGCTGGCGAAACCGCCATCTTTTTAAAAGATCAAAACCCAAAAACCTAAAAGACCAAAGACTAAACCAAATTTCCCCGCAGGGGGAGATTTTTTTTTGGTTTTTTGCCCCCCTACTCAAAAATTGAGTCCCCCCGTTTTTATAGCCTTAACACTTTTTTTGTAGCTTTTCATTAGCTTTTAACACCATTTTTATAGCTTTTAATCACTGAAACCTTGCAATCATAGACTCTGCTTTGCCAATCAAAAACTCCACACCTTTTCTGTAGCCTTTTGACTAAACCTCACACCAGAACGTGATAATCACAACCTGGATAATCACATTCTGGTAAGCACGTTCAAAAACCTAATCGTTTACGTCTTATTTTCAAGTAACTACACATGATATTTCCACAAAAAAAACAGACCTAAAAGGTCTGTTAATTTTCATGTTACAAATCTAATACGATACATCATGTTGCATTCCTTGACGCAACAGAAACGCTGTTATCTTGCGTCACTAAACCATAAACCGGCGCAACAGTCACAGCTAAAATCAAAACGGCAGCCATAATTTTTTTAAACGTCATATTCAAAATCGCCCCTTTGAATCAGTTTCTGAACTTGGATCATCTTCTTATAAAAAAATACAGAATCATCCAGTCGT
Organism: Bacillus sp. FSL M8-0256; assembly: GCF_038005765.1. Classification (NCBI taxonomy): domain Bacteria; kingdom Bacillati; phylum Bacillota; class Bacilli; order Caryophanales; family Bacillaceae; genus Bacillus; species Bacillus sp. FSL M8-0256. Next base: position 3,962 of record NZ_JBBOTU010000004.1, on the reverse strand, counting down.
TCTATGTCATTATAAAATCTTCCAGCCTCTAAAGCTAGGTCTTCTAAATAAGGATAACCACGACTATATAAAAGTTGATCGAATTTTTGATTGACTTCAACACTAGGCGAAACCGTCACATATAACTCATGAAGCACATTAAAAAGATCGACAAACATAGAATCATCATACTTTTCAGCATAGCTCTTTCCTTTCACACAATAATCAAGAGCTTCTTCTTTTCGTCCCTGCTTAAAGAAAATGATGGCTAAATCATAACAAGCTTGTACAACCTCTTTAGCACCGATCTTCTCGCCTAACTCTAATGCACGTTGGTAATATACTGTTGCTTTCGCAACATCATCTTGTTTATTAAAACAGTTTCCTAAATTCAACAAACCCTTAGTCGTAATGTAATCATGGCCAAGTGCAATAGATTCCTGTAAAGCTAGTTTCAAATGGGGAAGTGCCTTCTCATAACTGACCAAATCGTCATAATTTCCCGCAATCACGAATCTACACTGGATTAACCTAACTTGATATATACTGTTTGCCTTATAAGCATGATACGCCTGTTCAACATAATACATAGATAGATGTGTTTGCTTCATGTGATAAAAGATTTCTGCCATTTTGAAAAAGAACTCCGCACGCTCCAATTCATCAGCTACTTTATCAAGTTTTCTTTCAGCATAGCGATAAAATGTAATAGCTTTTATGTACTCCCCTTTAGAAAACTCATACATCCCTCTGAAAAAATTGAAATAGTACTCCATAATACCAGTAAGCCTTTTTCCTTCACCTTCGACAGCTCTCAAATAATCAGCTTTGTTGACAGTATTTTTTGAAGGATTCACGTATTCAAGCATCTGTTCATGGCGAAATTCCATTAGCTGAAAATAAAGAACAACCTGTTCGTCTTCCTCCATCAAATCGAGTTCATTCTTAACTTCGTTACGGAGAATCTCTGCATCTGTCACATTCAACCTTTTGATATGTCGATACCACTCATTAATCTTCTGACCAACCACAGGCGCTGCAATAGTTCCCATACCATCAATCCCCCGATACATCGCTTTTTTATGTTAAATCCTAGCACATGAAATACGACTATAACTTGCTTGCGTTTCCGTTTTTGAAAATTTTCGGTATCTCGCAAACGTTTTTTAAAATGAATTCAGCAGACAAAATGAAAAAACGTATTTAAAGACCCTATAAGCGTTTTAGACGCATTTCCCTATTTCAATTACCTGAACAAAAATAAAAGCGCTCAGAATCGAATCTGAACGCTCTCAACGGCATTTTTGAAATACAGCTTGGTATTTTTATAGGTTTAATCATTCAAATAAATCTTTGTCACAAACTCAACACCAGTCAATCCATTGCAATGACTAGCTTGAATTTGCTTTTTTCTTCCGTAGTACCCCCCTGTTAGAGTGGGGGGGTTCCCGTTTGGCTCTCGGTGCTTCGCTTTTCGTTGCCACTCGACGACTGTCGTCGTCTCCCGCTGCGCACCTTCGCCAAACAAAACAGACGCACAAATATTTCTTTAATCTTACCATTTTTTACTCTTTAATTCCAACGGTACAATGCCCTGGCATTCTGCTTGGAACGGAGAGAAAATCCACAGCACCTATTTAGGTGCATAAGTGGGCACTGGTTCCCTAGTGACTCTTTTCGGGCTCTGCCCAAACCCGCCAACGGTCAGCCCGTTGGATCGCAAATATTCAAACCCCCTACCCCCGATCTTCGGGGGATGCCCCTTCGGCAGGCGCAAACAAACGAGGTTTGTTTGATAAACAGGCTTTTGGGTGTCGTGAATGAGTCAACTCCTTAATGCTCACTTCGTTCCGCTTACCGTTGACTCATACTATTTTTAGTTCACCTCAAAATTTTATATTGATAACTTGATACCTTTATGTTATTGTGATTACACAAAGGTATCAAAAGTAATTAAATTACATATAATGGAGGATAACCGCGATGGACATTCATTTTTACGCTGACAGTCGCGGACGGCAACCTGTATTGGATTGGTTAGAACACGTAAAAAAACAAGATAAACCCACCTATAATAAAACATACATCATGCTCACTTATCTTAGACAGAACAGCCATTTAATATTATCTGGGGAAGTTTCTCGTAAAGACATTAAAAAACTAAAAGGGACCGACATCTGGCAATTAAGAATAAATGAAAATAGATTACTTTATTTTTATGCCTCAGGTAATTCTTTAGTTTTCACTAATCAGTTTAAAAAGAAACAGAATGACACACCCCAAAATGAAATAGAACGTGCTGTAAACAGAATGAAAACGTGGGCCAAAGAAAAAAACTAATCCAATAGTTGCTTGTTCGTGACCGGCTAAGCCGGTTCAGTAAATATGAATGCATCTCAAATAAAACATAAAAAGGAGGATCAAGATGAAAACCTTTAATGATCTTCGCAACCAACAATTTCAAGAAGATCAGGATTTATTTATAGCATTAGAAATAGTTGGAAACATAATAGCTTTTAGAGAACAAAAAAAGTTATCTCAAAGAGAATTATCTAGATTATCTGGAGTCCCTCAAAAAACAATCTCTAGAATTGAAAATGGTCACGATATTCCTAAAATAAGTACTTTATATAAATTGTTAAAAGCTTTAGATTTAGAAATTACAATAAAACAGACAAACAAAGAAGAAGCAGCAACAATACAAGCATAAAATAATTTCTTTGAAATATTAATTTCAAAAACTGCAACTGATGCATGGTTGCAGTTTTTTTGCTATTTTTCATAATTTGTTGTTCCATTTTTTAATGTCCATCGCCTTAAACATTGCGTGATCGTATGATTGCATCCATGGACGCAACCATGATCGTGATTGCAGGGAAACATTGATATAACTAGAATAATCAAGGTATGATTGTATGGTGAACGAGGTGGTAAAACTATATGGATAACCAAGAAACATGGCACTCTATCAAATCATTAGAGAAAGAACTTCAAATCCCAGATACCACATTACGAAGATACATTCGTCAACATGGCCATCATTTGAACATAAAGAAAAACGGAAAAAGCTATTTAGTAGCAAATGAATCCATTCCTTTGCTAAAAAAAATTCGTGGTTTATACGTAGAAGGAAAGTCCATAGAAAACATTGAGACCATCCTCACTAACGAAGGACATCCAATCACAATCACGATAGACAATCATACAGAAAGTACAGCATTGACGCTGAATGAGTCGATAGAGGACATAAGGAATACTCTCAACTCACAAATGAATGAACAAAAACAAATCATCCAATCTCTTATTCAGACAATTCACGAACAACAACACTACATTGAGGCTAAGCTTGAGGAACGCGACAAACACCTCATAGAGGCTCTCAAAGAGAATGAAGAAATGAAAAAACAGATTGCTGCATCTCAACAAAAAAAGTGGTGGCAATTTTGGAAATAGGACACCCATGACAATGGCGCACTTATACACACCCCTGTGTGCGTGCTAAAATCTCTCGATTTCCGTCAAGCGTGTAAAGAAGAAGCCGACTTAATAGCCGGCTTCTTCTGATTCTTCAAACCACAATGCAATGAACAGCAAAGTACAAATAATGAATGCTCCTAAATCCATCACATTAATTACAATCGTCATCACATTCACCTCCACAGTGAACGGATTCTATCACAAAAATATTCCTCAAAACGAAGCACTGAAAAATAAAAAAAATGCTTGCGGACACCGCAATGGAATAATAAATTTTTTATTCTAAGAATCTAATTGGGAACGTTTTATTAAACGACATTTTCAATTATTTTTATCTTGTATTTTTTTCATCATTAACCCATAGATCCTTTTTGAAACTGGATATACCAGAGCAAACAACAAATACAAAATAAATAAAAATAGAGAAACCCACAACACGCCTGTATCCCTTATAACAATATCTTGAGAGTTAAACGAATAAATTAAAACATAAAGATAAAACACAA
>NZ_JBBOTU010000003.1:0-32921 GCF_038005765.1 Bacillus sp. FSL M8-0256 | reverse complement strand
TCCGGTTCCTGTTTGATTGATAACTTCTGTTGCCGCAGCTGTTGCGGCAGCGGACGTTCCACCAGTAGCAGCGGCAAGACCTGTTTTCACTAATGCACTGTTCAATCCGTTAATGCTGTTTTGCAAATCTTTCAGATCGCCGCGGATCAAATCGAACATCCAGCCGTTTCCGGCTTTAAAAATACTCGTAATTCTCTTTCTGAGAAATATCATCAAAACAAACAGAATGAATTGCATGAACGCCAAAATTAAGTACACACTGATATTCCCTGCTGTTCCAATAGAGTACACAAGGAACCCTAGGGAGAATACAACCAGCACTGCAACCGTAGCCAATATTTTTAAAGCTAGTGGATATATAAGCTCAATGGAATAGCGTTTTAAAACTCCAATATTCTTCGGCCATGCTGCCCATAACAAAACAAACGGTGACACAAAGCCGATTAATAAAAACCAAATTTGAAAAACAATCACCGCAAGCGACAATAAATAAATCGGAATGCTTACTATTGCATTAATAGGAGAATAAACGAAAGTAAAGACGGCTCTTTCTGGAACACGTTCATAGGTCATCATCTTGTTTCCACTTTCACTTATCTCTGTTTGTTCAACGAATTCTTGTCTCTTTTGACCTTTTTTCATCGTTAACAGTTTATTAACGCGATCCACACCGATTTTATCAATATCTTCTTCTGCATATTGCATAATCAGATATGGCTTAACGATAAACAAATCCCAAATGTTCTTAGACATATCTTCTCTCACAGCTTCAGGTGTTCTATGATCTCCTGTTAAGCTATTTGAAGCTCCTGTCAAAATAAGCTGACTAGCCGTAGTGGAAATATTGTTAATCCCTTTCATGAAAGAGCCATAATTTGTAAGGATCATTAGCGCCAAGCTCAACACAAAAACTGTCTGTACAATCGTTGATATGCCACTAATTATTGCCCGTCTAAATGTCATTTGAAAAACTGCTACCAGTCCAGTAATCACAACAACAAAGCCTAAAAAACTACCGAATAACCCATTAGAGGAAAATGATGATCCCTCTACACCACTGATTCCCTGAACCAGCCTTTCAACTAAGTCAATCCACGCGTTGACAACATCCGTTTCAAATGCAAAGTTTAAAAAAGCAAGCATGATATTAGTAAACATTTTGTTCCATTCAAAAATCAGGTTCACCATCAAATTAATGAACTCAAAAAACTGTGAACTTATACCGTCTTTTATAGCATCCCCTGTCGCCCAGCTCTTTGCAGAATCCACAAATTGTTGAATTGCATTTTTATCCTCTTCATCGCCTGTTTTTGCTGATACATCTAAGTAATATACAGCTTTTTTTCCATCTTCCAGCTTTGAATAATCTTTAGGCACCAACGTTTCAGAGATATTTTTGTCTTCTTCCTTCTTACTGCTACTGTTTTCAGCTGCGGAAATAGATGTCGGTAATATAAGCATAAGCACAGCAAGAAGCAACAAGAGTTTTTTTATTTTCATTTGCTATCATCCTTAAATTCGTGGACTGTTACTGGTTCTTCATCACCCATTCCAGCCTTCATTTCATCGGCCTCTATGCCTCTTATTTTTGTACTCTTCCACTTTCCATCTTCTTTTACCAGAAGGACATTCATGTATTGAATTTCAGATAAATTGGGTTGATAAAACTTCAAATAATAGTACAGCTTTCCATCTTCATATTTGTTTGAATATCGTTTGATCTGATAACGTTCACCCATTTCATTTTTTGCTCCTGGATGAACATGTCTACCTTTTTCTACAATACTTTGGGCTTCTTTGATCAAGATTTTACTAAACAAATCATGATCACCTTCGACTTGTGCAACTATAAATTTGTAGGCTACTTCATCTGCTGCTTCAATGTCCTTTTGATTCTTACCACCTGCGGCTGATCCGCAGGCAGCAAGAGAAAAAATACTAATCGCAAATAGCAAGAATATAGCAATCTTCTTCATCATCAAACCCCCACCCCACTACTTTGTTTTTCTAATGACCTTGTTCTTTCGCGTTCTCTATCAGCTTCATCAGCGGTAGAACTATCAAACGCTTTAATGAAGTCCTGAAAGACTGTATTCACTTCAATCACTGCACAACGGCCATAAATGTCCTGAAATAACGCTTGACCACGTTTTAAATTTTTTAATGTCGATACATTGCTTGCCGTAACTGGTAAATTCAAAAACTGAAGCATTTTTTCGGCCTCTTCAGACTGATACAGCTGGAAGCAGAATTTCATACCGATGTTGGCTGCATTATCATAGTCACTAGCATTCTGCGTTCCTTTGATTAGAGTCGTGTTATAGTAACGCCCTTTACGTTCGATAAAGTCTAATTGTTCCGCACCTGTAACACTACGTTCAATCGTTTTAGCTTCATCCTGAACCACTATCTTATGGGTACCTTTTCGATCTAGCTTAAACATGAATTGTTTAGTGAACGCTGTAATCGAAATAAGGATTGCCTCAGATATTTTTTGAGGCGCGCGTATTTTTCCTGTCTGCCCTTTTTTAATGTCTGGCAGCTGCAAATTTTGAACCATTAAAACTTGAATAGGCTTTCCAACATCTAGGGTTTTATAGTCCTGGTTGATCTTTCCGAAAAGCAGCGTAGCCAGCTTATTTTTCTGTAGAGACTGTAACGATGTTAATAACGTTTCTAATGCCCTGTGTCTCTCATCACTCATATATTCTGGACGATTCTCATATTGATCCTTCAAGTGATTTATGACAACCTCAATACATGGATCATGAAAATCCCCTGCAACTTCAATCGCGTCACTCAACAATGAATATCTATCATCATCAAGCTGCACATTGGTTAAATACGTTAAAATATCGAGTGCTATATCTTTGGCGTCACTAATGTTTTCACTGGTTCTAAATGGATCAAGACAGCCAGCATCTTCTTCTGACTCTCCAAGAGTCCAAACCGAGATATATTCTTTAGGGATGAAGGGCAGCCCTTCAGCCCATCCAGCCCTATCTCCCTTGGGGTCTGTGATCATAACATGTGATCCAGTCAAAGCCCCAAGGGTAGCCAGTAAATTCATCAAAACAGATTTACCTTTACCTGTTTCACCTGCGATCATCATTGACAATGAGTCAAAGACGTTTTGAATATTGTCATAGGCTTTTGCAGCCAAATCTGGCTGAATGAAGACCGGCTTTTTAAGTTTTTTGGTAAAACCTATTGGGAACCCCCTGCTGTCTCCAATATTTGTTGTTGCGCCAAACATAGCAGAAGCAATAACACCAGCTGACACCGTTTGAAGGTAATCGGTTGTATATCTTTTTGATCCAGGTATAAATTCCATAAAATAAGAAATAGCTTCACCGTAAGGAATCTGCAATGTTATTCCCTTTTTACCAAGTTCAGTCCGAACCTTTTCTACTCTTTGTTTTAGCTCGATCTTATCCCCTGCTGTTACTCTTAACACAATTGAGATATCGTAAGCTGGCTCACCACTTTGTGCAAACATAGCTTGCATCTTAATAGCCCCTTGTTCTGAAGATGCTGTTTTTTCATCAATGTTTGCCCCAACATCTCTCGCCGTTTTCCGTTGATCTTCAAACTCTAAAAGTGCATTTGATAAATTCTTTTGAATTTCCTCATTTGATTTATAAAACGCTCTGATAGATGTTCCTACTGGAAACGGCAAGTCTGTTTGAATTCTGTAAAGCCATTCGGTTCCTGGATGCGACACGACTGTATTCATGCGGCTGACAACGAGATATTGCACATATTGTTCTTTGATCTCGTTATCTACAAGTTTCCTCAACCTTAATGTTTTCGGATCATACTCTTCCACCTCTGCCGATTGCAGATCGAGAAACAGCTTTTTATCGGGTCTAACGGCTTGATAAGTCCTGCCGGTATAATCAGTTCCTTCTACATCAACACCTATTTTGCTAATAGATGAACTGTATTCGCCCCCAGGAACCGAAAAGCTATATTCAGTTAAAAAGAGCGCTTCAGCAGTGCTAATTGGTCGTACAGGAGAAGAAAAAGCATCTGATAGATCAGAAGCTATAGTAGCAGCTTGATCCTTAAATGCCTGAATTTCAGACTGCAATATATCAAACCTTTCTAAGCCAACTGCTTTATACACTGGTGAATTGATCCCCTTTAAAAATTGTTTGAAGGATGCAAGAAGTTTCGTTCCTTGGTTCCCATCAATATACACATTTTTCTTAGGATCAAGCTGTATACCAAAATAACTTACATATTGGTTCGTATCACTTTGATAGACACTTTCTTTTATAGTTGCTTTAAGGGCATTCAGATACCGTAAGCCATGCTCTTTTAATTCATATTCTTTTCTTTTCACTTCTTCAATTGTCTGATCAATGATTTTAGTTACATCCATTTTGAATGGTATTGACAGCAAATGAAGGTCGTATTGATTTTTTGTAAGAAGAGCCATTTGATTCTTAAATGGCTTTTTCTTTTGTTCATTATCTCTGAAATCATAACCATATCCTTCTATATGGAAGTACGCCCATACAGTACCATCAGTGCCAAAAACCAAATTTTGCTCTATATGTTTTACAGGAAAATCAGCGAATTGCTTCATTTGGTTTCCTCCTTACTTGAATAAGAGACATAACCTCTCATACTGATAATTTTTTGTTTCTCTTTCTCTTTCTTTTCCGATCCAATCGAAAGCAACGGATTAAAGCGATATGTTTTTGCCTTTTCTAATTCTTTTCCTCGATAATAGGTCACTGCTTTAGCCTTTCTTATTTGATAAGAGACATATGATCGAAAATAAGAAACTGGCGCTCTCCCTTCCGTTCCAACAGCTGTCAACAAATAAGAAATGAGAGCAGGAATCATAAAAACAATAATTGGTGGCAGCCATCTAAGGACTAAATTAAGAACAGGGATGAAGTACCAAATAATAAAAACCACATTGAAAAACAACCAGTATAATATTGACTTGAACTTTATTGGCCGCCCCCAGTTTTTTTTAGCCAAACCGTATACTTTTCGGTCAAACTTTAAAAAATCATTCAAAACATATGATCTTATCCGTTCCAAACAAATCACACCTTTCAAAAAAAAGGAGCTGAATATCATCAGCTCCCAATATCAATTAAATTTTGCACACTCTTTGCCAGTGATTCCATAATTTCTGGGCGTTCTACAAAAATCATTGCCACAGAGACACCTAATAAATACAAAACCATCATAATCCAAGCTCTTTTCCAAATAAATCCTAAAAGAACAATGGTTAAGACTACATAGATCAATATCTTTATTTGACCTTGAAACCACTCAAAACCACTAGAGATATCAAAAGGCCCTGCATTTAAAACCACCAGAGATATTAAATCATTCATTCTAAAAACCCCCGTTAATTAATCTTTGTTACAACGTAACGACTTCCTCGCTTTTCTAAAACCAGATCATAATCATTGGTAAATTGAGTTTTTGTTGCAGGCTCTTCAAATATCGCCTTAGCCTTTACACGAAAACCATTTCCCTTGTTCGAGAAAACATCTGCCGATGCGACTTTGACAAAATTCATTGAACCATTCAATCCATTTTTCACATCTTTATCTTCTAAAACATATGAAAGTTTGTTCATCGGATCAGTAGCGTAACTGCTGAAGAATGTGGCTAGAAAAGCGTTAATTTCCTTTTGCGTTTTACTATCTCCAACAGACTGCAATTTTTCTTTGTTTGTATCCTGAATTTGATTTGTCTGATCAATTTGCTCATAACGCGGCAATTCATATACAGCATATTGGTGATTCTTATAATAAACAGGAACAACGAAATATTTCGACAAACCTTTTTCATCTGTTTTTGTCTGCTTTTCCTTCACTTTCTTTTTCTTTTTTCCGACCTTTTTAATTACTTCTTCTTCCCACTTTTTCGTTACAGTGCTATTCACTTTTAAAGTGATAGCAGCCTTATCCTTAGATACTTCTTCTACTCTATAAACCTCTGCACTATTAAAACGCGAACTATAACTAGCAGAGTCTAAGTCCAGACCAGCCTGCTGGTCTAATCCTTTAACTAAATAAGGCTTTAACCGTTCTGCTCGTTTCCCTGCATCTTCCTCTTCTTTAGACCATGTGAAGTATTGTTTAGAAAAATTTTCAGCAAATTGCACTGCTTCAGGTTTCGTCGCTTGGTTTTGTTCAACTGCTGCAATACTGGCACTACTTTTCTTAGAAGAACCATTGACAGCTAAAATCATCATGAACATAACAATCATGCTTACAAAAACAAACCAAAAAGCTATAACTCCAAATTTCCTTGCAAGTATTCCCGGCGGTCTATGAGCCTTTTCCGCCTTTACTTTTCCTTCTGAAGAACGCAAGCTATTAAACCAATGTTTTAAAGCTGCGATCTTTTTCTTTCGTTGTTCCTTCCTCTCTTCTTTCGAGATTTTCGGTTTCACTTTAACCCTCCTTTATCGTCTAGCTGGCATTCCTACCGTAGTCGCGCCAATCAACACCACTATTAAAAATAGTGTAGGAGCAAGACCTATCTTGGCAACGGACGTGTGATATAAGCCAATCACAGCACGCTTTGCTTCTTCCCATATAGGAACAGTCTCAGGAAAAAATGCGAATACTAATTTCCCGATCACAAGCAGCAGCAAGATACCAATGACTAGGGAGAATAATTTCCTTAATATAAAAAACATGGGATCGCCCCTTTTTACATCTTCTTTTTATTCTCAGGATCACTTAGATAACGGTAGATTGATCCGTATGGCGCTTCTAGCACTTCATCAAAGCTAGTAACCATTACGGATACTTCAGCACCTTTTTCTTCTCCCCTAAGATCCCGCAGCGTTTTTTTAGTCTTAGATTCATTAGCACCGATGAACAGAACTTTAAAATGCTGCACCGGATATTCAAAACCCACTTTTCGATCATATTTTGTTAACAGTTCATTTTTCCTTACGAAAAACTCATTATACTGTTCCATTTTTCTAAGGTTTTTTTCACGAGTGGAATAACTTCTTTCCATCTCGATCATCAAACCCAAACACTGCTCAGAACCTTTCTTACCTATAACAATAATTCCATCCGGTCTAAGCTTTCTTACCTTTTTCTCACCTTTGTCTGTGTATTCATAGAAAGCTCTTGCCTCAGTTACCCATTCTTTAAACTCGAGTCCTGCTTCTTCAGCTTTATTCTCAAAAGCTTTTACAACCTCCGCAATAAGCAGCTGGTGTTGATAAAAGGGAGCCAGTTGTCTAGTCCATCTATTATTCCAATGTGTAATGCCCTTCAGTTCATAAACCATATCAACCCCGAATTTAGTTAGAGTGAAAATCTTACTTGGCTTTCTGTCAGAACTACTAGCAGGTGCATTAAAAGCCTTGATGTAACCAGCGTCTTCCATCTGCCTCAAACGTCTGTAGAAAGTATTCATACTCCCTAGATGGCTGTATATGTGTTCTCTAATAAAATCCCTATGCAAATATATAAATGAGTGAAGATTTATCAAAAGTTCTCTATCTTCTTCTGTCAAATGAACATAATTCATGTTTTGCCCCTTATCTCTTACTTGTGGTGGTGTAGGAGCAACATTCCTTTTGATCATTCCATAAAACTCCATTCAGCTTCTTTTTGATCAGAACCCTCTTTTTTATTTTTTGATTCATCAAGTGAAGGTTCATCTGCTTCAACAAACTGAAAATCATTTGTCGAACTGATAGATTGAGAGGCATCACTTTGAACTTCTTCAGTGTCAAGGTCAAGGTCGCTAACAATTTCCTCTTCAATAGGGGTGCCGTTTAGATAATTAGATATTGCTTGATCTATTTCTTTTGTAGTCAGCCCGTTTTTGCTTTCTAATTCAGCTGCTTTAGATAACGTCCATGCAGTTGATTCGCGCAATTGTTCAGAATCATCAAATGGGGCTACAGTTCCATCAGGTTTATATCTATCTAGTGGCGGCACATCTACAACAGCATTTACAGATTGTTCAATACCGTTGAAGTAATCTCTGGTTTTAATAGCGCATCTTAGAGTAGGTAAGTTCCCAAAAAACGCCTCAGACAGCGTATAAACGTCTTTATCGTTAATCGTGACCTTAAATGCTTCAGCTGCCACTTTCGCCCCTGGCGGGCCTTGTTCACACACAAACATGTTCCCCGCAATATTTACTAATGCTTTTTGAAGAGGAACTGGCAAGCTATCAAGCTCTTGTGTACTGATACCTAAGATCAAACCTTTTTTACGCATTTCTTTGATAATCTCAGGTAAGATGGTGGCCGGCACACGCTGCGCCTCATCTATACAAAATTGATGCATTAAAGGCTTAGGCGGACGCGTATCTGCTATACGGTAATACAAATACGTTAAATAGCTGCCAATCAATCCCGTTTCCTCTTCGCTCATACCAGAGAAATTGTAAAATATGATATGACCTTCATCCATCCACTTTCGGATCGGTAACCCGAAAGAACTTTGCCCGAACAATCTTCGCAAAAAATCGTTAGAGTAGAATATATCAAGACGATTTAAAATCGCATGTTTTGATGTATCTATCATGTCCGGGGCTTCGTCTTCCCAAAATGAAATAATATCTTGGTTTTTAGGGTCACGTTCTAATCTAGCCAAAACAGCCCTTCTAAACTTCGTATCGAGCAATAAAGGCCGTATACCTAGAATCGTGTGATTCTGCCCCTTATCAGCCACTAACGTGGCAATACAGCGTTTCAACATACGTTCAGCCTGCGGAGCAACGGCAAATTCACTTTCTCGAATCACTCGCATAATCTGATCGACCACGAAAGCATCCGATTCCCCTTCCATCTGATAAAGCAAATTCATCCCTAAAGGGTTATTTGAATTTTTGAAGTTAATCCAGTGAACCTTATCCCAATTGATCTCTTTACCTTCTTTTTCAGCCTTCAGTAAATAGTTTAGGATTATCTCAGCAGTTTCAAGGGCAGGATCAATAAAGCTGAAGCCAGACGCTTCTTTCTCATTCATAAAATTGTCTGCAAAAGACTTGAAAATGTGATTCAACAGTGTTGACTTACCTGAACCTGTTCTACCAGTCAGCCCCCAATGTTTTGTAAGAACATCCGGCATAATTTTTACTTCCCGATCATCAATAATCGGATGAACCATCGTACCAAATGAAATACCTAATGGATTTGATAACACATTATCAGGCAGCGACTGTAGACCTCTTGATAAGTGAGGGATATCCTTGCTCAGTTTCTCGATAAGTCCACTTCCATTGAAATGCGGCAAATGAAATAAATTAGCAAGCTCTGAACCAGTCCATACCATCTGATACGGCATCTTTTGCGGAAAGTACGTGACTGATCTACGCCACCGTCTATACCTAATTTCATTTACATCAGCCATGACCGCAGCCAAAGCGTTACCAACATTTTTCAAGGTAGAGACACCATTTTGGTGATCTGCTGCAATAGAGACAAGAACATCAAAAGCCACTTCATTACCTGAAAAACGCGAAAAATAGGATCTGATTTCTTCACTTTCAAATGCGTTTCGGTCCTTCGCCTTCTTCTGACGAATTTCTTCTTCTGCTTTCAAAATGCTTCTACGCAGCTTCCAGCCATCGTTAGGTGAAAATGTTATTTGCATCCAAGTATCCGGCTTCATGGAATTAAAAACTCCTGGTAACTGATCATACTTATAAGACGCTAAAGACAAGTTAGCTTCTAATTTTTTGCGTTTAATCTTCATTCTTCCCCCAACAGCTTTCTCAGAGGGGAAAGCTATATCCTCTGCCGGATAAAACTCGGATCGAGAATACAGGGAAGATAAATGCGTCTTTAGAGCATCAATTTTTCCTTGATCAGCACCTAAATAAAAAACATATTGATTCCCTTTACTTGAATGCCTTCTCATATGAACAACAAAGCTAAACCATTCTTTGCCGAAAACCAATCTTTCCAAAGGTTTTCTTTTCGATCCATGAAACCTTCTAATCATTTCCCCTAAAGAATCAGGCTTTACCCCATCATCAGCGTGAGGAATAATTTGCAAATACGTGAATCTTCTCTTGTTCCAAAAGTGAACAAAGAGCGCTCTTGAAACAATCAATAAAACGAAAATAAAACCAATCCAAAACAGGAAACCTCCCACCTCAGAAATGGTATCTAAAATCATTTTTTCACGTTTCGCAGTCAACCATAAATCCTTTTGCCAATATCCAATAACTAGAAGAACGACCAGAAAAATAGGTACAGTCAATTTCCAATTTTCCAGAGCTTTACCGACTGCTTCTTCTAATTTTTCATCAGCTTTTGTTCGCTCATTTCTCACAAAATATCACCTCGTTATCTTGATGAAAATCCAAGATAACTGAGACACTTTTTTGACAGAAATACAGACAAGATAAATCTAAGGTGAGACCGTACTTTGGCAGGTGAGTTTCTATAGCCATGCTTAGGAGCTTTAGCGACTTTGCATGGCTGTTTTTTTGTTGTCAAAGAGCAGAATTCAGAGTCCAGAAAACCGATCCGACATGCCGCCCTCAAATGGGGTTGTAGTTCTAAGAATCTTCGCGTCTTGAATTAACATTATGTAAATGTTAATCAGACGGAAGAGCATAGAACAAGTTACATGAATATTATCCCATGGAAAACCCTTATAAAACAAGGGAAAAAAGCCCTATTTAGTGTGGAAATATCAAGTTTAGTAATAAACCTAATATTTTACATGATATTTCCAAGTGATTACACATGATATTTCCACGAAGAAATCATAAATAATGTACAATGGTTAATGACTAAAACACTGTGGTGGTGTAGGTCATGCAACATGTGCCAGCTGTTAAAAATGCAGCTGGTATTTTTGTTTATTTCAAAGCTGATAAACCGAATTTTTCATACCATTTTCTGCGTGAATTTTGTATCTCACGCTTATGAATTTCAGCCTCTAAATCAGTTAAAAACAACTCGATATTTTCACGATCTGGAATCCATTTTAGAAAAGATTCATCAGAAAGTTCCTCCCACAATTTGAACAGTCTGACAAGCGGAACAGATTCCATATATTGTCTTAAATTTTCCAGTTCATCTTGCCTGAAAGCAGCCAATTTTTTACGCACAACACCATAGAAATACTTCAAGAAACGGTCAGGATCACCAGACCAATCATGAGCAATAGGTGTACCAAAATAATCAAAAGCAACTGCCGCAGAAGTGCAGGCTAGAGATACATAATCATGATGGCCAGCAATCGCACTAGGACGGATGCCCAAGGAAGAGAAAGCCAGACGCACGCGCCCCCAAGCAGCGAAGATGAAACGGCCATCAGAGAAACCGCGGTTGGAGAAGGCTGAGACAAAGAGAGCCGGGACACAGGAAGGAACAGCAGAAAAGGCAGAAGTCGTAGAGGCTACAGCCTCAGAAACACGACCAGGGAGAGCCTGCCCACCCGCACCCTTACTAGTGTTATTAGAGAGTGGGACATTTATTTTGTCATCATGGGATTTCTGGACGATTGCTGCTGGTTGCTTATGATCCTCTGTTGAGACCTCATCAGAGCCATTTTGTTGCCCCTTAGAGTCGTTTAAATGCTTCTCATGGGGTTTTGTAGGGTTGTCCTGTTTTGAAGGCAATGTAATTAACGTGAAGCCCCCACGCCCCTTTTTTGTTTCCATGATTAATAAGCCCTCTTCAAGCATATTTTTAAGGACTTTACAGAAGGTACTGAATGGTATTTGAAGCTCTTTTGCAATAGATCGCTGTGAGCCAATTAACGCTTCATGAACCTTTAAATATTTAATGATGTCTTGCTTATACTCATAATAATGGCTTCTCACACGCTCAGAGCGCGGTTTAGCCATTCTGCTATTCCAATAAATCTTTTCAGGATACTCTTTTCCTGTTAGATACTCCGCAGCTTCTTTGATAAAGCTGTAGCTCACATAACGATCTTCAGATCGATAAACGGACCGAATTTTTGTTAATAATTTAGATTGGCTCATTCGCTTCACATTGTTAGCATTCCAGGAGAGCAGACGCACAGACGCTTCACGCTCAGTCATGCCAGACAGCTTATAAGCGCATGCTAAACTAAAAGACACTCTATCTCTCATGTCATCGAATCCACCGCGCTGCACGTCTCTAAAAGCTTCAGACTGCATAAGCGCACCATTGTATGTATTGAAGTTAACTGCCCCACTAAAGCGATCCCCACGTTCTGCAAATCTACGTTCACAATCAATGGCATACCAATCTGTAAGGCTATTAGAAGGCACGCTATATCCTTCATAAACAACATTTTGCTCATTTGGCGCTCTAAAGTAATGTTCAGCGCCTACAGCTGCTAAATCTCCCCCGATTGCCTGTGCGATCGCCTTCTGCATGCGCGTGTAAACGGCGGCCGCCTTTCGTGTCGCTCTGATCGGGTCCTGATAAACCCAAAATATATGGTAGCCTCCACTTGGGCTTTTTAAGATAGTTGTAGCTTCAGGTAATCCCGCATTAGAAATACGGCCAAGAACGTCCACAAGAGTAATCCCTTTGTTATCAACGTTTTCATTGCCTTTCACATCAATTTCAATGCACATAGCGTTGATCCAACGCAAATTTGAGCGTAATTTCCGGTCATTTCTATAGAACGTGTTGTATGTAATATGAGTGATATGACCAGCTTCAATATGTTTTTTAAACGTTTTGTAAGTACGCACCGCAAACTCCTGGCTAAAGTCTCCTTCAGGAACCAGGAAGGCATAAGCGTAGTCTTTAGCATATTTGTGTTCATATTCTGCCTTCCTTGAAGCAGCTTTAGACTTTGGCGCTGCTGTCATTTGTGATTTAAAAATCCCTTCCAGCGGCAGCGGCATAGAAAGCAATTTTGCATATTTCAAGCTGTCTTCAGGAGCTTGCATATCGTTTTTATATTGTTCTATCAATCTATCAGCAATCATGGTTTGCACCTCCGTTTCCGGCAACAAAAAAGAGCCGTTAGTAAGCGGATTCGCTCACCCAACGGCTCTAAATCTTGAAAGGTACAACCCTATTTATATGTCGATTTATCGGAAACCAAGGAAAAATTTGCAGATATTTTGAGTTCTAAATATCTTGCAACTTCACAAGGATACTGATATGATAAAGACATACAATTTGAGTATGTTCTTTCAAGCTCGTTGGTTTGGAGACCTGGGGAGCTTGAATCCAAAAAGTCAGTGTTGGTAGCACTGGCTTTTTTCCTGTTCTATTTTATTTTTAGAAAATTCTGAATTGTTTGATATACTTCAAATCTCTTAAAATTTGATCTGTTACAACCGATAATACTAGATTTGGGCTAATCCGTCCACCCTACTCAGGATGAGAGAAAAACGTCCTATAAACAAAAATGATATCTTTTTTAATACTTATTTGATATCATTTTAACATAAAACCTCTTTCTATCCAACAGTTTAAACAAAAAAGATATCTTTTTTGTATCTAAAATGATATCTTTTTTGTTCATCTTCATTGCTCTTTATTCCCACATGATTTATAATGATTAAAATGATATCAATTAACAGTTTAAAATGATATCAATTTTGTTCTAGTGATTTTTTGAATTTTTTTCTTAACACTTCTTTAAAACCCGAAGTGAAGACCGTTTAAAATCCAATAATGTTAAAAGGTGGTTATTATGAGTAAACAAAGTACAACCGAAACACGTAACATTGAACTAGCAGCAGATATCGGAAACTCAAAAATCAAAATGATTTTTGATAGAGACGCAAAAAACATTCTTCGTGAAGATAGTGTTATGCGTGAAATCAGCAGTGCTCCAGCAGTTGATGAAACAGATGTAAACAAGCTGGTTCAAAATCTATTTGATGAATTGCTAGTGCATATCACAAGTCCAGCAATCGAATACCCAAGTCTATTCACGATTGGCAAACGCGCGCTGACAAGCACAGGCGGCCTTATAACAAACATGAACATTAAAATGGGAGACAAAGATGAACAAGACCTTCCTATAGTAAACCTTCTTTCATATATTGCGGCAAAAGGGGTCAAGGATCATTACAATGAGCAAAGGGAAATCCCTTCAGTCCTTACGATTGATTGTGCTCTTACAACAGCAATTCCGGCTTCCCAATATTCAGCAGACAAAGCAAGAAAAATGGAGGAACGTTTCTCAAAACATACTCACATTGTCGTTGTTTACGTTGGCAATCTGCGATCTACTGTGCAGATCACCTTTAATCGACATATAAAAGTTACAAGGGAAGGCGTACCGGCTCTATATGCAATACTAGAAGGGCCAGCTGAATACTTTAAGAATTATAACGAACTGTATAACACAAACATCACAAGTGGAACTGTATTTGCAGATAAAAAGATGCTGCATACAGATATCGGGGATGGTACAACAGAATCCGTCTATACTGAAGGTATGAAGCCTATCTCAGACGCTTGTACAGGGGAAGACTTAGGGGTTGGATATGCCACAGAAGAAGCTATCCGTTCACTGAATAAAAAGTATGGCGGGAAGTTTAAACTAATGAGACAACAACTCATGGCAATCATTCAAGACGAATCAGACAAGTACCATGACGATGCTGTAAGAGCATTGGAAATCGCAAAGCGTGCTCAATCAAGAGAGATTTTACACATGATCCAAAATAACTTTCAAGAAAACACAGGTATGCAAGCCTCTATTCTGCCTGTTTATGGCGGTGGCAGCATCATCTTCAAAGATACCTTATACGAACCATTGAAAAAATTTGCTGAAAAATTCAAGCTGCAAGTTCTTTGGATTCCTGAAGAGTATGCTGCTGATCTAAACGCTTTAGGACTTAACATCTTGAATACAAAAGTGTTCTTAAAAGATGAAAATAAAGTGCAAACTGCATCTAAATAGGAGAAGACCATGAAAAGACCTCCAAACAAAGACCGTAAATCCTTCTTGTTTCGTTTTGATGATGAAGAAAAAGAGCGTATCAATGAATGGATGAATCATCAAAAAAATATAAATGCTTCGCTATCTATCATTGTTAATGCATTTATTGACCGATTTGGCGTAGAGACAGACATTGATACTCATGAAGTCAGAAAGAAAATCACACTAGACAATGAACGCATTCTAAAAAGTGAATTGCCTGAGCTTAGTACATCCGCGTCCAGTGACTTAATGCAAATGTTAAGCGCGGCGCTCAATAATCAAACAGGCACCACAGTTCATGAAGAAAAGGACGAATCACAGCAGCAAGATCAAGATAACTCTAATGATACGTCAAATAACTTAGAGTACGGTGACGAGCTAAAAGACCTCATCTAAATAAAAGCCTCTTCCAGAGAGGCTTTTTTTCTTTGGTCGCTACTACTTCATTTTGCCCCTTCTCTAGCTCTATTTGTTGTTGTTTATCATCCATCAGCTGCCGAAACTGTTTCATTTTTATTTTATCCATCATTTCTATATGGTCTGATAACTTTTGATCCATTGCCTGGATCATCCTTTCATTACTGGCCGCCACACCCTCTTGAACAGCATTACTAATCAGCTGCCTCAACTCATCTACTGAAAGCTGAATTTTTGCGCCACTGGCGCTTGTACCGATTGTATGATCTTCAGGATCAAGGTGTAAGATGTTATAAATTGCTGTTTCCAATGACTCCTGTCCATCTTCTAAACGTTGTTTGATTTGCTTCAGCAATTCTTGATCCTTCTCAAAAAACATCCTGGCATCTTTATGTCGTTCAAAACTGTATCCTGCTTTCTCCATAGCACCACACCATCTTCTTAATGAAGAAGTTGATATGTCCAATTCTTTCGCAACAGCCTGAGCATACAGAAACGTTCTATCATTCTCTTCCACATTATCACCTCAATAACAATTACTTGATCGCTAGAAAAACACCTTTAATAACCGTAAGACAAAATTAGACACCGTTCAGACGCTTGCGTGCTTGCATTTACGAACAAACATACACGAATCTATAAGATAATTGCGTCAGAATCGCCCTCTACAACACACTAAAAAATTCCATTCATTCTGAACCTAGAGCTTTCTTTTTCTATCCGTTCAGACGCGCAAACACATGACGATCAAACGTCTAGTCGCCTCTTCAGATGCAAGTTATAGACATATCAAGACATGAATGTTTTACTTTAGTTATACATACAAAGAATGTCAGAAATCCAAAAGAAAGGAGCTCTAATATATGAGTAGATCACTAAAGAAAACATTACAATTAGCTGAAACTAACGCTAGAGAAATTAGTGCTGATCTTGAAAGTCAATATCCTTTAAAGAGCGACATGTGGAAACTATATGCAAAACACCTCGCAAGAGGCTTAGCGAGATTTACAGATGAAGATTTTGAAAGCGAGAGGCTTAATGAACGCTTAAAAGATTTAATATCAGCATTCTTTATTTCATGTAGAGATAACAGACTCAACAGCATCGGGGAAATTGACCATATGTCCTGGATGGAAAACGAAGTAACGATGATTGACCTCATGGATCAATACAATATCCTTAGAAAGTACGACAATTCTTATGTATACTTGCGTAACGGGCAATTCACTAGGATTAATGATCATGAAGCAGATAAAACAGTGATACGTTGATACACCTGCACATGCAGACGCTTAGTGTGTAGACGTTCAGACGCACAAACGTATGACGCGTAAGCGACGTGCAACTTGTATTTTGAAAGGAGATATATATGCATGAAAAATACTGGCGTAGTACGAAAAGTAGATCAGCTTGGAAGAGTTGTGCTTCCTAAAGAATTAAGAGATAACTTAAACATTCACGAGTCAGAACCTATGGAGATTTTCGTTGACCAAGAAAATATTATTTTGCAGAAATTTAAGAAGGCTGAAGCGTGCTTAATTACTGGTGAAATATCAGAGCAAAACATAAAGCTATCCAATGATATTGTATTAAGTCCTGAAGGGGTTCGTCTTCTATTAGAAGAATTAGCGCAAAGACAGTAACGATCATTCGTGAAATCCTGTCTCATTAATAGACGGCCACAATTTTTTATTCGGTTTTTATACTAAGTACCTGGATCCTGATCAATTAAAATGTTCGGATAATACACACAAGAAAAGAAGCCATTAATGGCTTCTTTTTTCTTTCTTATATCTTTTTAAATAAAAATTCCTGATAATGCTTGATTTTTTACACAATAAAGGTTCCTATCAAATCATAGCGAGAGAAACGCTATATTAATGACGAGAAGGGTGCCAAGGCTGCCGATCGTCTACCTGCTGCAACAAGCTTCATACACCTGCCACTATTGAGATAGAAAGAAAAAGTGGAATGAATCCAGAATAAGCAATAAGAAGCGTTATATTAGAGATAAGAGGGATGCCAGGGCTGCCGATGTCTGCACGCTGCAACACTCTCTGTACGCTTGCCACTATTGATATAGAAAGGGAAAAATGGTGGAGTCCAGAAAATGCAGTGAGAAGCGCTATATTAAAGATAAAAGGAGTGCCAGGGCTGCCGATCGTCTGCACGTGCAACACCAGCTGTATGACCACCACTATTAAATTGAGATAAACATATCTCATACTTTAAAAGATCATGTGTAGACGCACTATGTGACGAGTAAGGAGTTTTATGGGGATAGGGGATTTGAGAATTTTACCGTTTCGATCATATACTAGTCGTGTTTCAATAGACATGCTGGTAAAATGTACATAGAGACGTTAGCAAGCGATAATCCTCCACCCCTTATCTTATAAAAGGGGGTGAATGAGCTATGGCGAAAAAAGGTAACAGGTACAGTAATAGGTCTGAAAAAAGACAACACCAGAAAGTCCAAAAGTCCAAAAGAAGAATAAGGCTGCTATTAAAAGCAGTTGGAAATTTCTTCTCCATGGTACTGGGGATTCTAGTCAAAATCCTCATTACTTGGCTGATGGACCATTGGAACTCCTGGTTTTAAAAGAAGCGTCTAAAAGCTTTCACCAATAGGATCAAGTAAAGGTAGCACAACCTTTTTCTAGTCAATTAAGGTTGTATTGTCACGTTTCTGTTTCATGGAGGGCTACCTTTGCTACTATCCTAAATATTAGTGTTATCTTGAGTATATGTTTTTAAACATGAAAAAAGCACACAGTAGTCAGCTGAGTGCCAATAGTAAATCATTAAGTTTCATTGTAAATGGTGAAACCAAATTCAATCACCAATTTGCACTTCCGTCAGAGCTATGGCAATTGCTTGATCAACCTAGTCAGGGTCGATCTTAGTAATAGGTACACATTAAGTATAAACGAATGGGAATGACACTTCAAGAATTTGATCAAAAAAAGCTCAATTTTGGATAGCCTGAGAACGAATTTAAATGATGACAAAAAAAGCTGATTTATTTGGCTAGTTAGAGTACAAATTTTAAGCATGTCTAAAAGCTGATTTATTTTGATCAAGTTAGAAGCTTTAAATGTGTACTAATAGGTGGCAAAAATAAGACAAGCAACAGAAAATCATATAACGAAGCTTAAATTAGTTCAATCACTGATTAGATATGAAATATGGAGCTATATGGAGAAAAACAGAGATCGGCCTTTTCTTAATGAAGGCCGATTTTTTGATTATTTCCCAAACCCGAAATCACTCCTGAAGACGGAATTTGCCCGAATATGGGGATCGGCTAAAAAAAAGACTTCCCCGAAGGGTCATTATGTAAACTTACGAAAAGTAAGTGTGTAGTTTTTTTCATTCTACACTGATTACTGAAGTTCATTTTTTAAACTTCAGCAAAAAACACGAATGATGTTATCCAGGGAGATCGGCTTTTTTAAAGTAAAAAGCGAACATTTTGCAGCACGTGGCCGCAGCCGATAGAAATAAAATATCCTTGGAACAAACCAGCTAAAAAAGAAACAATATTCACAGTCTCGTCACAAATGGCGGGACTTTTATTTAGTCTATTTTTATCATTTTTTAAAAATCTGTGGAAAATAACACCTGTTAATTGTTACCATACGGGGTGTAAGACAATACTTTTAGGGGGAGGATGTTTAGTATGAACGGTTTATTGTGTAAGCTCAATGGAAAACTTACACTGGTATTAACTCTAATTGTGACTCTTGGAATCACTTCTGCTTTTGGTCAGGCTTCAGCAAAAGAACAATGGAACCCACAAAAGCAGCAGAGAATTGCACAGGCTATTTTCGATGCTGCTGCATACAATGAAGTAGATAAATCTTTTTCCTTTGATGAATCTAAAGTTATCAATGCAGGGTTGCCAAAAGATATCGCGGTAGAGATCAAAAATCATTTAGAGTCATTGGGCGGTAGCGATGCTGAAAAGGTGTACCAGGATCAATTAGCTGCACAGAAAAAAGGTGAAGTGACAACTATGGTAGCTCCGTTAGTGATATGGGCGGCCAAAGTATTGGCTGGCGCAGGTCTAGCATGGCTAGGTAAAAAGCTTTTAGACATGGGCGGCCATGAATTCTGCAAGCGTTACAAAAATGAAAACAAGACTACTAAATATGTGTGTAAATTCCTCTAAGGAGGTGTGAATCTTGAAGAAAACAAATTGGTTTTTAACAGTGTTTATCACTGCTTTAATCTCGTTTGTGATTCAATCGGGATTAAGTAACTTCGGCGTGATTAACATGTCAAACATTTGGGCAGATTTAGTCAGTTGGATAGTAATATTCTTTATCGTATTTATTGGCGTTGAAGCAGCGTTTAGAACGATCAATAAAATGAGACATCGAACTGAATAAAGACAAACAAAAAAAGCCCTCGAACAGGGCTTTTTCTTTATTCAAGCATTAGTAGAGTCTACTTCTCCTAATGCTTAACCGAAGTATGCGTCTTCTGCGGTTTGAAAATCGTTCGAAGAATTTATATTTACTGTGGTTGTGATCCCCATTAATAAGGTAAAGCTTAATATCATAACTTTCAGGTGCTTCATTCAGTTTCCTCCTTCATCCATGTCAATTTTTTGGCTTGTGATTCCAAACCTTCATCAAAGTATTTTGATGCCGGTTTGTGATTATCCTGCTTTTTATAAAATCTTGCAGCCATGATTGACAATTCTGCGGCATCTTTCCAAAGTTTTTGAGTTTTCAGTACATTTAAAGCTGCATCTAGTTGAGCTTCATCACCTGTTATATAAATTGAATGTATGATGTTTAACTTAGCAATATACGCATTGTCAGATAATTCATTCGCCAATATGAGTGACTCATTGTATGACTCCAGCCCTTCAGCTTTTTTATCTAACTGGAAGAGAACACGGGCTAACATATAATTTGTTCGCATATGCAGTGTTTTGTGTGGCTTTTTTAGTTCAATAGACAAGGCGTTCTGGAAAGAGTCGAAAGCTTCAGCAAGCTTGCCTTGGCGCTCATAACATATCCCAAGATTGAAATGCCCTAGTGCTTGTGGTAAATCAAGTTTAGATTCTGCTGCTAAATTGATTGCATCCTTATAGGTGGATTCAGCTTGTTCGAGTTGGTTTAAATCCATCTTATTTGATGCGATTACCATTAGAGTAGTAGCAATCCGACTCTCTTGTAAATCTGCTGATTTAAAGCTTTCTAAAGC
Organism: Bacillus sp. FSL M8-0256; assembly: GCF_038005765.1. Lineage (NCBI taxonomy): Bacteria > Bacillati > Bacillota > Bacilli > Caryophanales > Bacillaceae > Bacillus > Bacillus sp. FSL M8-0256. The sequence continues at coordinate 12,414 of NZ_JBBOTU010000003.1, read as the reverse complement.
TTTTTTGGCATGGTTAATGGAGAAATGATTTTGTGCGATTTTGTAGTACGCAATCGCAAGCTGATAGTTAAATTCAGCACGTTCTAATTCGTCAGGAACATTTCTAAGGCGGGTCTCCGCGATATGATAATAGTTGATAGCGTCTGAAAATCGATTTTTATAGAACTCATACATGCCATTGAAGAAGAAATAATAATACTGAATCATGTCATCTGTTTTCTGCTTCTCTTCAATGTCTATTTGCTTCAATAAAACTTTTGATCCCTCAAACTCCTGCACCATCATTTTGTATCTGGCATCAATCAAGTTAAAGTATAATAAGACATTTTGATCTTCTTTCATATTTTCAAAAGCTTGTAATATCTCGCTTTTCTTTTTTTCAGCTTTTAGGATATCTTGCTTTTTTATAAGTCCGTACCAATCACCAATCATTTTAGCAACAAGTGGACTTGCTACTTTTTCTGCCAAACAAACCTCCCCCTATCATTTTACCCTTTTCTTTCATTATCGCAGATTAAATGACCTTTTTAAACAAATTTTGTAAAAATAAGTAATACTACTTATCACCATAGAAAAAGAGCTTTAAAGCAGGAAAAAATCCACCTGCAATAAGTGCTACTTTATTTTTTCGATTTCCTTACTGGTTTTATCTACTTGATCCAAAATCTTAATGACTCGCTTGTAATAGCAACCTATTTCCTCTTTTTCATTCTGCTGCTGTCCCACATGAAATGGCTGACAAAGTGATTACATCAGTGGTATACCAAAAAATAAAGCTCATGTTCGAGAACACAAGCTTTGACTGTTTGTTATGCTTTTTTGTAGCGAATATACATATCTCGTATAATTTTAACCATTAAGGACGTACACATGCTTAAAAAAGTCACAATTCCTACCCAATACATATTTGACATGTCGAATCCGGTGTAGGCAAATATGAAAATGGTTGAGGTTATAAATGTGATAATTAGAACCACACGAATCTTCTTAAAGATTAAATAGCCAATAATCCCCCAAGCCAAATACAATAATGGTAATGTGAATAAGACAAGAGCCATGGGTTGAAGATAATGTAAGTTAATTTACTCCACTCTCCTCGTCAGTTATTTTACAACTTCCAAGCTCGTCATTTCCCAATCTCTATCAGATTTTAGAGATATCTCTTTAGAGTCTTTGCTTTCAATATTATATTCAATAATTCTGCCAATAACTCCATTCTTATCTCTATCAAACATTCTCACCAATGCATAAATCTTGCCGTCTAAAATCTTGACCTCTTCTAAACGTTCATCTGATTTAAAATTAAGTGGAATTTTTTCAGATGATATCTCTTTAAGTTCTTTGTTGAATGTCTTGACTTCTCCTTCATAGGAGACTATCGTGACTTTATCCTTGTCTACATTAGTCTTGTAGATAGTGAATCCCTTATCCATTACTATTTCTCTTTTCTTATCGAGAGTTTTTTTGTCGAGTACAACCAACATCGATTTTTTCTTACTGTCAACGCCATCGTTTAAGGCAAGAATTAATTCTCCATTATTTAATGACTTCAAAGATTCATTATTATCAGGAAAGAATACTGAGTCTACGTCTAACTTTTTTCGTTTTTCTTTATGAGTTTTAGAGTCTATTGAAGACACTGTGACACTTTCATCATTACTAAGAATGGCATAGATTTTTTTGTCTTCAAATATAGCTGTTGTTAATTCTCCGTTTAATTCAAGTTGATTTTTATCGTTGGAATCTTCATTCCAGTATACTAATTCTCCTACCAATCCATTCTCTGTAAAGCCCACATTAATGTCGTGTAGAACATACCCATTAGAGTAGTTAATAAAAAATGCCCCCTCATCATCTGTAGACTTTGAAAGTGATTTTGTATTCAAAGGCTCTACCTTCCCAGTCTTCTTATTTAGAGATACATGATAATTAGACCTATTAGATGAAAAGTAGATATTATGATTGCTTTGAGTAGATGAGGTAAATCCCACGCAATCTTTCATTGTTATACTCGACAATTTCTTTCCTTCATTGTTGTAGTTGGCCATCTCGCATCCTCTGTCCATTGCCTGCGAATGTATGATAGCAAATTTACTATCTTTCATATTGCTCAATTCTCCCTTAGGAGAGTCCCCCGCAGCCTCCTCTTTCTTTGAACATGCTGAACAAACAAGTGCTATGGCACAAGCTGACAAAAGTAACTTAAAGTATTTCATTCAATCATCCCCTTTCAATAGCAAAGCAATCGGGGAGATCCCCGACTGCTCATTTAATTACTTTTTATGATAAAAGACCTTCGTGTTGTTAGAGTTTACTAATTCCATTGGCGACACAACCGAATCAACTTTTATATTGTCAATGTCGTGTCCTTGATTCTTCCAAGCTCTCCAAGCCAATTGAGAACAATAGAATTTCTTTGTAGTTTTCTTGTCAAAGAAGTTCAAATTGTATGGCTTCTTTTGGTCGGCTTGCTTTTCAGCATATTTAGCTGCATTTACATATTTGGTATTATTAGACTTCTTCACCCATAGTCCATAAACCTTCTTTCTAGAACCCCAATTATTATTATATCTTCTGACTCCATGTTGTTTAATAGGACTCCAATTTTTATGCCAAGCCTCTACGGTCTTAGCTGATTTTCTTGAGACAATTGCGGCGTGTCCGAAGCCAATTGCGGAGCTACCTGAATTCAAGTCATAGCTCACTAAAACATCGCCCTTAGTACCTAAATTCTTCTTGGCGTTGACGCTCATCTTACCTTTCTCTTCGTTGTACTTAGGTAAATACTCGTCAATCACACCATCTTTGATATATTGATCGATATCTTTCTGCGACTCTTCGAATTTAGCTTCTGCTTTTGCTTCCGTAGATACAGAGTCATACTCCTTCTTACTCATCTCGTAAAGCTCTTTAATCTGTTCAGAGGTCATTCCCTCTGCTTTCATTTCTTCTATTTCTTCTTTGGCTCTTTCATCGTTCATAGAAGGGAATACATCTTTTGCTTGCGCATTCCCCTCCAGTCCAAACCCAGTGAATAAAATGGATGCTGACAACAAGGATGTGACAATAACGTTTCGTTTTTTCATATTATTACCTCCAATTCCTTTTTTAGCGTGGTCCACATTTACCATAATAATGGTTAAAATGGATCATGTAAACATTAATAGAATTTTAAGTATATTTTAATATCTGATGAATTGACATGTTAAATTTGAGTGAATTTTTACATTAAAAAAGAGACTACTCGTAATAGTCTCTCTTTCACACAGGTACATTTTCTTTATTTTTATCTACTTTATCCAAAATCTTAATGACTCGCTTGTAATAGCAACCTGTTTCCTCAAGCTCTTCTCTTGAAACATCAATTACTAGGACAGGCTTTTTTCTGTCTAGGGATTCAACCAACACAATATCCCCTTGCTGTATTTGTCCTCTTAGTCTTTTAGGGATGTGCCACTTTAAAGGCTTAGGACTAACCTTTAATTCACCGTCTTTTCTCCAGCAATGGAAAGCTGTAATTGTATTTTTTTCGTTCATTACATACACACTCCCACTTTTTTATCAATAGTCCTGGTACTTCGCATCGATCCGGCCATGCCTATCAACCATTGATAGGCGGAAATCTAACCACCCATTAACCATTGAGACTTTTTCCGCCACGTGCTGCGCTGATACTCCGCATCGATCCGGCCATCTTTGGCGGCTACGTGCTGCAAGGAAATTCATTAAATGGTGCGATATTGAAAGTTACATAAATATTCAATAAGATACAAGAAAAAAATCCCTATCCAATTGGAAAGGGATTTTTTCTAGTTGTCTCTTAGGACATTTCAATCCACACACCCATGTAAGGTGTGACCTTATTGCAATAAAACTATACCATGATAAACATAATTTGTAAATATTTAATAACAGAAGTAGCCTATCTCCTTCTGCTTCTTTTTCTCTCTTCATTGGCTTTAATTAACATTAAACCTGATACCCCTAGAATGAGCAGCCCTATCTCAAATAGGTTGATTACGACTTCTACCTTCATATGATTCACCTCATTTTCATTTTTCTTGCTTCGTGTTCCCTGTTGCTGGAAGATCATTTTCTTCTACATATTGACGATCTATCTTTTTTTGCATAAAAGGTATAGCTATCCATCCTATCAAGCGGAACATCATGAGGTTTATAAAAATTAGATTCACAATCCCAGTTCTATCTTTGTTTCCAGATATAATATTTGTTATCTCATCCAACTTAAAGGGAAGATGAATATTCGTCTCCGTTAATAACACAGAAAAAAGTACGATGGCTACGCTGAAAATGTACGTTTTAAGCAAAGTTTTTATCGGCTTTATACAACCATCCCAATAGGCTTTAACATAGGTTGAGAAGCTTAATTTCCTCGAATAGTTAAAAAAACGAATATCAACGCCTTCTTCAATACAAATTTTTTCTGCATGTTTCCAGGCGCTCCATTCGTCGTACAACATAATTAGGCCACAAATCGGTTTTAATCGTTCTGCGTTGCGACATTTTTGAATGAATTTTTGAAAAGACCTACTCCTTTTCATTGAGTCATAATAATGTCCTAATTCATGAGCTAGTGAATGGGCTTGTCTATTGATTCCGATTTCTGGATGAAGCGGTTCAATTATATAGTTGCGGAACACGCTATTATCAGCAACGTTTATTTCAGCATTAAACGTATAAAGATTAGGTGAATAAGAAGCTTTCTGCAAAAGAATGATATTTTCTTGTTTGATTCGCCTCAATATTTTTTCACGATCGTTTAATTTAGATGGCGCTTTTCGCTTTTCACCAATTTTATAATGCTCCTGTATCTTCTCTATTACAACGAGATAGCCGAAGAAGCATACATTAAACATCAAAGTAAATAGATAGATATCATTCAGAATGAGGGCAACTACAGAGACGATACCCACAAGTGAAATAAGAGGAACCACAGCTGGTATGATAAGTTTCTTTGCTTTAACTCTCTTAAATAATTCCTTAATTGCAAAGAGATTAACAATCACATAACCAATACTGGTGATGATTTTCCAATGAGGGAAAAAACTAAAGCTGATCAACCATACAACAGATACCAAAATGAAAGAATTATATACGTATCGTTGAAGTTTACTAGCTGATTCCTTTGAATATACATGTAGCAAAATAACATAGATTATGAATAAGAGACTCTTTACAATTTCCATAAGCCACCCCTGATATTTAGAAAAATTGGCCGCCGGTCCATCATGTATTCATTCAGTTGATGTAATAACCAAAACCCCGCGCCTCGTTTATGAAAAACACTTACAATTCAATATTCCTTTGCCTCCACTCGATTGCGTCAATCAATAATTTGTTTAAATTCTCGTGCCTGTCTTTGTATACTTCTTTATCCCTTTCATCCTTATCAAATAACCATAAATTCCATCCATTCTCTTCATTAGAGATAAGATAAACTTTGTATTCTTTTTGAAGAACCAATAAATGGTTAGAAGCATCAATTTGTTGATTCAGAGCTTACCAAGCTATTTTGAAAGCCTTTTTTTGCTCATCAGTCCAGTTGCCCCATGCAAATCCTGCTTGAATGATATCTTTTGCTTTTTTTATATTCAAATCTACAACTCCTTTTTTCTTTGTTTTAGCTTATACGCTGTGATCATATTCAAAGTTTCATGACCCTAATCAACAACAAACAGTACGGCCGTTCCATCTTCGTATTCACTTAGTTGATGAGATACCCAAGATCCCGCACCTCGATTATCTGATGGAGATATGTATTCAATATCGGCTCCTGCGCCGCCTTCTTCACACATTGCCATAGGGAACTCGTCTCGGTCATATCCTCTTTTTGTTGGTATGTTTTTCAGTGATTCTTCTCTATTTTCATCGGCACCTTCTCTATCAATCGTGCAGACAGCTGAAGCTCCCTTATTTATAGCATTTTTTATGTGTTTTGCTGTTTCTGGATACTTATCAGCTGGAAACTTCAATTCCACATCATACTGACCATCACTTTTAGAAGGCGCTTTCTCTACCTGTTGAGAAATATCGTTTATGTCACTCCAAAACTTATCTTTAAATTCTTCGAGTCTATTCCACGCTGACGCCACAATAATAATCAGAATACCAACCAAAATAAATCGTGATTTCCAAGCCATATTTAAACCCTCCTTTGTTTAAAAGAACTTGCTTATTAATGTTTCATCAATAAATTGATAGATACTTTGCCAATTAAGTTTAATCACAACTACAGCAGTCACAATTACAAAAAACAACAATATGTTTCCCAGGTTTATATCCTTCTCTTTTTCATTTCCTGTATCATTCATTTTTTTGATCTCCTTTGTCTGATTTTTTGGTCAATGCTCCTGCCGCCTGTCACAGCAGGAGCATTTTTCATTTCTTACATGAAATACTTCCGCGATAACCTTTAATCGTGCCATTCTTATCAATCGTTAGAGGGTAGCTGCAGCAACCTATTCTTTTTAGGAAAGTCCATTCTTCTAGGTGTTTACTGATCTCTTCAAATTTTGCTTGATCCATATTTTGCGCGGCCTCATACATCATTTGAAGATACATACCTATAGTCGCTTCAACGCCTGGAGCGAGAGTGATACCAGTACCTTCCGCGGTTTTCGTCTCTTCGTTTTGTATATCCAAGTGAAGTTTGATAATACCGTAAGTTTTACCGTCAATCTCAGTGATCTCTAACACCATAACCACCCCTTATCCTACCATAGCGGGGAATACTTGGATTAAACAAAATGTAATACCGACTACAGCACTGATAGCCCAAACATTCCCGCCCTCTTTTTTTGCAACTACTGCATTCCCCACAATTGTAAGATCAGGACATTTTTTCACCTGCTTGATGACTTCAGCACCGGAGATTTCCAGGTAGTGAGAAATATCAATAATACTCATCGCCCCATACTTTGTAGCTTTTACAGCCTGACTAATCTGCACCTCTAAAGGTAACTTTTTCATATTAGATTCCTCCCCGTTTTGATGGAATGTGTGTGATGACTTTCTCTTTTCTTTTTTAGTGACTTACACGCGCTTATTCTTTGTTAAAGGAAACAAGCTGCATGTCTTTATTCTTCTAGTTTTGGATATGTGAAGCTGCCTGCGCCTGTCCATATACCGTTAGCATCCCTAAATTTCCTCACTTCAGATTTAACCCAAACCGGATCACCACTTACAAAATGATCCGGCTTAGGAATCTTGTACGATCCTTTACGCAGCCTTTTATTTAAAGTGCAAATATCGAGCTGTAAGATACGTGCTACATCGTGCATGTTGATATAAACAGGCTGATCTGCTGCCGATCCATAAAAGTCTTCTGTGTAATAAATTTCTATGGACTGAAGCGCAATCTTTCTCCATTCATCATCCAACCCATCTAATCGCTTTAAATCAAATCCTTCTCCTTTTGATCGGCCAAAGAATTCATATAGTTTTCGGAAGACCTTTTTTAGTTCGGGTTCATTGGGAGACTTCTCTAAATTCGCAAAATGGCTTTTAATAAACGTTTGAGCCTTATTCATTCCAATCACTCCTTATATGGTCAAGAGGGCTTTTAAGCCCTCTCATTATTGAAATTTGATATATCCTGCTTCTCTTAATGAAAGATGTTGCTTATTATTCTCATGATCAACTGCAACAATCACATGATCGAGTACATCAATACCGAGTATGTTTCCAGCCTGCGCGATCCTTTCTGTAGCCTTTATGTCCTGTGGTGATGGTTCTACACTTCCAGACGGATGATTGTGAGCGATTATGATGGATCGTCCATTGGCTAACATTGTAGCTTGAAAGATTTCTCTCGGTTCTAAGATGGTTGAACCGATATTACCGATAGTCACTTTATAAACAGCCAGTACGTTCAATTTTGTGTCAAGGATCAAGACTAAGACTATTTCTCTAGCTTCTTCCCCAATAAAATGATGGATGATATCGACCGCGTGATGTGGTGATTTCACTTGTGTAAATGGAGCAGACACCTTTGTTTTTACTTGTTTGATTGATCTGATTTCAAATACTTTTTCCATGTTAATTCTCTCCCTCAATTAAGAATGTGTGTGGTCATCTATCTGATGACAATTTCATTATACCTTTATGTTTTAAAAACGTCAACATAAAGGTATAATATTTTTAAAATTTTTTTGGCTTATATATCCAACTCATTATGCCACTCATATGGAAAACACGTTTCATTTTTCTCGCCTTGATCATCAATCAAGCGGACAATAATATCTGTTTTAAGGTGCTTTCTCATCTGATAAGCCTTATCAAACGGTTCATTAATGTCCTTTGGGAAAACAATTTCCTTCAAGTGTTTTCTGTCAGTTGTAAAAAGGTCTGCTACTACAATATTCATGAAACTTCCTCCCTTTGAAATGTGTGTGATCATCTTTCGATGATAATTGTATTATACCTTTAAGTTTCAAAAACGTCAACATTTGAGTATAAAAAATATGGCATGTTTTCCGCACGCCATATTTCACACACATTCCCTTTCGGGGAATAATTCAAATATAACAAAACAAAAGGAAATTTACAATTTTACACCTATATATTGACGTTTATAAAACTTATAGGTATAATTAAGTTATCACTAGTTAGTGACACACACATTTCTTTAGAGGAGGAATTTTATAATGATTCACAAGCCAGACTCAAAAGTTGTTGTACATTGCTACCCTTCAGAAATAACTAATGATCCATTTTCTTGTACGGAAGACATAGGGTGGATCGAAGTTAAAGCAAATTGGGCTGAAGAACAATGCCAGAAGCAGGGATGGGAGTCTCTTGATCATTTCACACTAGAATATACACTCGATGACACTATTAATTGGCTGAGCCTTTCATTGGAAGGCAAAGCATTTGTAGCGTGCGGTCTGGGTGTAAAATCAAACTAAATAAACAATCTGCCTCTCCTATAAAAATGAATCTTTATAGCGGGAGGCTTTAAAAATTTTATAACCGCAACAAATAATGCTAAATTAGTTACATCAACAAAAAATGGAGGAACGCTTTATGTTAGGCTTGTATGAAATCATTGAGAAAGGTAATTCAACAGAACAAAAAATCAAAGAAATTAAAGATTATTTTTCTGATCAAATTTTGACCTCTACTGAGGCAACGGAATACCTGGGCATTTCAAAAACCACTCTTAGCAAGTATATTGATCAAGGAATAATCAAACCATTTAAAGCTAAAGATAAAAAAGGATATCTCTTCCTCAAAGATGAGCTGGCAGCCTACAACAACTCTAAAGGCGTTCATAGACAAAGAAAACGGAGAAATTCCTCATCCAAAGACTTAAATGTGCTTTTTAGCCCGCAAGGATTTATCTCTATACAAAAACATAGCGGAGTACAATATGTCTACTTACGAAAAACCCTTGATAAAGGGGCATCCTCTAAACATATTTATGCTTTTGGTAGAATGCCGGACGCTTTAAATAAAATGAAATCATATCTGGAAGCACCAGAAACCTTCCCAAAAGAGCTAAAGGAACTCGGTTTCACTACCGACCATCTAGCTGAGTGGATTGATCAAGTTGAAGACCGTACAAAAACGCTTTAAAAGCCCGAATAAGGGCTTTTTTTGTTATCTGAATGGTTTTTGTACCACCTGACACCAAAAAGCCTTATACACACTGTTAAAATGCATTATAAATCCATATAAAAAAGAGCCGTCTATATCGGTAATAAATCCGGCTCTTTTTGATTTATTGAGAAGAATCCTTATCAAGCGCTTGCTGTAATTCTTTAAGCAGCCAAATAGCTCCTGTTCTACTTAAAACGATCCCCCCAGACAAACGCATATTGTTATCTGAAATGATTCCAGTCATTAAACAAACGTTATTTCTCTTGATCTTCTTTAAAACAATCTTGTCATCGACTGTTGAAATTTCCATTAAATCTCTATCAAAAATACCCAGATTTTTTCTCATTTCCTGCGGCAAAACAATTCGTCCTAATTGGTCTAACTTACGTACAAGCCCTGTTGTCTTCAAACCAATTACTCCTTTATCGTTTGTCATTTCTTTTTCAAACCAACGTATGGTGATGGATCAACACGTTCCCCACCCTTAAAAATTTCAAAATGCAAGTGGTTTCCTGTTGAACTACCAGTGCTTCCACATTCACCGACTTTATCTCCTGCCTTTATCTTATCTCCAACGTTTACACTTGTTTTCGACATATGAGCATAAGTGGTTTTATAACCATTTCCATGTTCCACCCACACGAATAAGCCATACCCAACGTTTGGATTATTTGCATCCTGCCAACCCGTATAAACGACTTTTCCAGATCTGGAAGCAGGTATTGCTTGCCCTTTAGTACAAGCAAAATCAATTCCTTTATGAAACTCACCTCGACTGCCGGTGATCGGATCAATCCGTTGTCCAAAACCGGAAGTCACTTTTGTTTTGAGCGGCCGCGCAAAACCACTTTCACCAGCTGTTACATTTTGCACTTTATTAAAATCACCTTTAGCGTACATCTTGGCATACTTCAACACATCAGATACATATTGTTCGCTGTGATTATACGCGTAGACAGCTTTTCTGATATTTCCGTCAGCAGCCCCATTATGAGATAGATAATTGGCAGCACTAAAAACCGCATCTTCCAAGTCATAAGGGTCTGCTTTGCCGTCTCCATTAGCATCTACACCATAACCGCCGTATTTTTTAATCATTTTGGGGTCGGTTAGGATTTTCTTTGGCACATTGGCATTTCCAAGCCGATCACCACCATACCCCCACCCCAACCATGTCAATGGCATGAACTGCATATGACCAACGGCACCTACAGGCGATACCATCTTTTTGATTGTCGAAAACCTTGTTTCTACTTTGTGGTGAGCAGCTAAGAGGTTCCAAGGTACTTTATATTTCTCTGAGGCAGCCTTATAGATTGGTATATAGTCCGCCGGAATCTCCTTTTCTCCTATTTCTGATATTGCTCCGCCTAAATTACTTTGTTCTAACTCGGCTTCTTGTGCGCCTCCACCAGTGAAAAACATAAAGAAGACGGCAGCCATCATCATCATTCCCAATAATAAAAGAATAAGAGGTAAACCAACCAGGAAACCGAAAAACCCAATAAGCCGGACTATTGGGTTTTTCCGTTTAGGGGTTTGTAAGTCGGTTAGTTGTTCAATGACTTCTGCATTTTCAGCCATCCACCCTCACCCCACTTACAAACCATTCACCTTTCACCTTCTGCACTTGTATGGAATAAGGCGTAACATTTCTTTTCTTTTTTCCGTTTGAATCAGTATCTTCACTCGTTACATCAACATTCCAAATCTGTGCAATCTCTTGAAAATCACCTGGCGTTGCGCTTGTCTCTTTGACCACAACTTTTATTTGATCCAAAGTGCCACGCTTTGGCAGCTGCTTATAAAAATCATACAGATCACTTGTCATGTACTTCTTTGATTTTTTTAAATATTCATCAGGGTTTTTAGCATCATACGAATGGTAAGCCTTAATAAAGTTTACAGCTGTACTTTCCGCATCTTTTTTCTCTTTATCAGTCGGCTCATATATAGCCTTGTTTTCATTGTCATTGTCTTCTTCAGAAAAAGAATCATCTAAGGTATCTTCATTCATTGCGTTTTCTTCAGCTTGTTTTTCTTGTTCAGCAGCCTCTTCTTTTTTAGAGGCTGCTTCTTGCTCTTTTTCAATTTTCTGTCCATAAAGCACACCTGAAAACAAGAGGATCGGCATGGTAATAATCATGCAAATACTGATAATTCGCTTAGCTCTATCACTAAGATGCTTTATCATCAATAATCCCCGCCTTTGTAACGTTCATCAGCTGAAAAGTCCTCATCGTTATAAGTATCTTGATCAAGTACAGGATCATTTTGCCTCTGCTCACTTTTAACTTCTGAGCTTCCGTTCGGCTCATCTTCCGACCAATATTCAGGCGGGATTGAACCCAAAGGCTTTGTACCGTCTATACTTTCTAGCTCATTACTGCTTTGTTCATCTTCGTATGATGCAGCAGCTTCTTCTTCAGGAATAGCACTCATTTTCCAAGGGTTTTCAGCCCTATGATCCTGGTACTCATCATCTTCTTGATAATCATCCGAATTGTGTACTAACTGAAGATGGCTCGCCTTTTCGTTGTATGATTCATCACTTATTGCTTCATCTTGTTGATCCAAGTATTCAGAAGCCGAAGCCAGCGGCTTTGTTCCATCTGCTTGTTCATCATTGATATTCTCTTCTTCTTCTTCTGCCTGAGAAGAAGGAGAAGACTTGTCGTTAGTCGTGCCAGCGGACGTATTTACATAGTCTGAAGCCTTGGCTAATGGAATAGAACCCTTGGCTGTTCCACCAGAATAATCTTCTGGTTCGTCTATTGAATCATTGTCTGTGTA
>NZ_JBBOTU010000002.1:0-82173 GCF_038005765.1 Bacillus sp. FSL M8-0256 | reverse complement strand
TCAACACCTAACTGACATACTTCCGGCAGCGCCACACTCATAAGGGAAATGACCAACGATCCTACGATAATTGCTCCAATCCCATGAATGGATCTGTCCGCGTTTGCTTCAAACATCCTTCTCACCCCCCTTCAAGTCTTTTTATTGCCGGCCATTGGCCCGCGGGAGGTTTATTTCACAGCTGCATTCAGCTTGTTCTTCAGATAATCAACACCTAACTGACATACTTCCGGCAGCGCCACACTCATAAGGGAAATGACCAACGATCCTACGATAATTGCTCCAATCCCATGAATGGATCTGTCCGCGTTTGCTTCAAACATCCTTCTCACCCCCCTTCAAGTCTTCTTATTGCCGGCCATTGGCCCGCGGGAGGTTTATTTCACAGCTGCATTCAGCTTGTTTTTCAGATAATCAACACCTAATTGACATACTTCCGGCAGCGCCACACTCATAAGGGAAATGACCAACGATCCTACGATAATTGCCCCAATCCCATGAATGGATCTGTCCGCGTTTGCTTCAAACATCCTTCTCACCTCCCTTCAAGTCTTTTATTGCCGGCCATTGGCCCGCGGGAGGTTATCAAACAGATGATTTAATATCCTTTGTCAGATAATCAAAAATTTCTTGGGTTATTTCCGGTAGTGCAACGCTCATTAATAAAAGAACTAGGTGCCCTACAATAATTGCGCTAACCCCATGAATCGTTCTATCGACGTTCTCCTCTGTGATTAGCACACCAATAGAACTAATAACAATTAATAAGACAAAAGGAAGTATGATCTCTGTGAACTGCAATATCCCTACCAAACCCTCTATTTCCCTCCAATAAAAAAAGAGCCGAAAATATCAGCTCTTTTCATGTGTAAAATTCGAAACCTACACTATTCACTATTGTTAAGTATCAGGCCTTAACCCTCTAAAATATTCAACGATAAGATCCGGCAGTTCAGTATAGTAATAACCATAAATCGCACCGGCAACGACCGATATAATTCCGATCCAGGCAATAAAGTTCAATATTCGATCCACATTCATTCCAAACATATAATCACCTCACCAAAGAAACCGCGGAACCTTTAACACCTATAGGTATTGGCGGGAGATTAAAGAAATCGAAATGAACATTGCCTTTAATCGTATAATCTACACTTTCACCAAACTTCTTTTTTTGCCCTTCAGAGTTACTGGAGACTTGATAACGGCCCTGGTAATGTGCTTGATTGTATTCATCGATATTTTCTTTAGCCTCGGCAGTAAGGCCTCCATTACGCTCAATTTGAGTGGTAACATAACTTTTAAACTCAATGGCTTGCGTAAAGGGAACAATTGCCCCTGCAATTGCAATAATAGCCATTAAAAGGAGTCCAGTCAGAACCATATTTTGTAGGCTGGCTACGTTTTGTTCCATTTCCTTTCCCCCTTTCTATGAAAATTTCAGGCCCTCAGTAACCAAGTTATAAATAATCGCACCCATATACCCAGCTAACAAAATGAAATTTGCTAATGTTAGTTTGGTTGGGAAAAATACAAATGAACGCGATTTAATATTGATAATCTCGTCTATGCCCTCAAACAGTTCATCACTGGCTAACTGCCCAAGTTCCGTTATCACAGATTCATCAGATGTATACTGGCTATAGTCGTACAACATGGTCATAAAGCTGATATGAGAATCAGAACCGCCAGAATAACGAGCGAATGCCAAATACGGTTCAATCGAGTTGGGTTTATCATTAATTTCACTCATGAGATTCTCTAAAGCAGCTTTTAAATCAGATCCGTCTTCCAAGCGACGTAATATTTTATTAAAAACAGTATAGATAGAGTTATGCTTTTGTTTTAAGTATGGCATAACCAAACGCATGAACTTAGAAAAGGCAAGCTGTTTCTTAAATAGGAAACCCCTATATTCTTTTTTGGCCTTTGCATAATCCAAGTACCAAATATAGAAGAATGCAGGGATTGCTAAGAAAAACCATAGCTTATTTATTAAAATACCTGGTGGTATAGCTGCAAGAGTAATCAGAAGTGACTTTATTAGTCTCTTTCTTTGAAATAATGTAAACTCTTTTTCTCCATACCCCATCTTTTCGATCATTTCATAAAGGTCTTTTTCTGCGAACTTGTGCCAAATTGATCGCTTCTTCATATTTTCACTTCCATTATCTCGTCATCAGCCATTCTCTTTTTGAAGGATAAAAAGTAAAGGCCTATCACAATTAGATAAACAGCACTAAAAACCCATCCAATAGGTGAATGAGCATAAACATCAATAAACTTTTGCCATCCTAAAGCGTAAGAAAGAGCCGCAATGATACCTAGTCCATAAATAGCTGTTTGCCTAAATTCATATGCGTGTCTCTCTTTCTTTTTCAGAAAATCTTTTTGTTTCTTCATTGCTTTATTATGCCAAGTTTTTATGTCTTTCATTGATTCAATGCTGGTTCTTCCTTCGAGAGCAGCAGTCGTTAGTTGCTCTAGATATAAGTCAAAGATTACATCTTTCTTATATTTTTCCCGCATCTGACTAAAGGCAGCTATCTTTTTATCATCCGAAGCATCGATTAGATCTGCGAGCAAATTTAAGAGATCCTTTTTGAATTCCCCTTTAGCCCGTTCAGTAACAAGCCTCAAGGCCTCTAATACAGTTTGATCTGGATTGGTTAAAATCTGAGTCATATTGTTAACAAATCTGTTTCTTTCGAGTAAAGCTTTTTTCTCATATTCACGCTTAATATTTTGTGGCATTGCAATACGAAATCCATAAATTACGCCTGCAATTGAAGCAATAGCTGCTAACCACCAGTAATAGTACAAGACAAATACATAAAGAAATACAACGGCAGCCGGCAAAACAACCTGTTTATAAATATCCTGACGGTTAACTTCTTCTTTTCCATAGGCAACTTTATAGGCATTTAATTCATCTAAGTCAAAGATCCGGCCCTTTGATTTCATGAATCACCAACTCCGACCAATACTTGGCTTTTTACTTCTTCAGGAAGAAATATCTCTGGCAGCGATGCCCTAAATTCAATCATTCGATGCATTAATTCAGAACTGATTTTCCCATAGTCAGTTCTCAGCTCGTCAGTCTCCGTTTCGGTCTGTTTAAAAATAGTCGTTGCTGTTCCATCTGAATGGTATTCAACAACCTCACTTAAATAACGCTGCACAATTCCATTAATTTTACGTTTCTTAATATGGACACCTAATTGAACATACCGATAGAAATCTTCAAGGAAGCTGTCGTCATCAACATTAAACGGACCTACTTTAGCCATTTTCAACATTCGCTTTGGAATAGCCCTGGCATCAACTGCATGGAGCGTAGTAATTAATTTATGGCCGGTTAAGATTGCATTCATGATTTCATAGGCTTCTTCACCCAATGTCTCTGCAATAATCATCCACACTGGATGGTTACGCAAACCAGCTTTAATTAGTTGCGTTATGGTCATATTATTATTAGTGATCCAGCTAAAAATATCTTTCTCAGGAAACAATTCTTTAGCGTAGTTATCTTGAACTTCCTCAATGAGTAAAATTCGTTCCTCAAATGGAATATGGCTCATTAAATATTTTTGAAGTTCTGTTTTTCCAGTACCTGTTTCCCCTGCTATAAAGATGTTACATCTCATTTTCACTATAGCTTCAAAAAATTCTTGCATCTCTAGAGGTGCAAATTCATGAAAGTTATCGTCATTGAGTGCTAACCGAGCTCTAGTTGCCCGCAAAGACATTGTGGCCCCATAGGGAGAATTATGCTGGTGTATTGCATTTAACCTTAATTTTTGCAGTGTAGCATTTAAAGAAGCTTTATTAGGCGTTAACTCTCCTCCTGACGCGCTGGCAAACTTTTGGATAACTTTATCTATAAAGTAAGGATCTTTTTCTTTATCGAACGGATATTTGTATTTCCCTTTGGTGTTTGATTCAACAACAAGATGAGTTGCATTGTACGATATGTCAGTTATGTCTTCGTCCTTCATAAGAGACTCTATAAATCCCAAACCGACAAGTTCCTGGATCGCATAGTCTAAGTATCCTTCCCGACTCATAAGGAGTTTGTGTTTATCTAACAGATACTCTTTAAGCTCTTCTCTTTTTTTCTCGTCTGTAAAAGCAGCAAGATAGAGCGAGATATTATCTTTTTTCAACTGTATGAGGATATCATCCAATGTTTTACGGTCAATTAATTCTTTCATTCGGTAATCCCTCCGCCTTGATCTTTGCTTAATTCCTCTCTTGATATGAAAGTATTTCTCCCTTTCCCCATTTTTCCGACGACCACTTTGTTGACATAACCAAGGTTCTTACTGATATTTTGTCTTAAATCAGTGTTAGGGAAATTAATATTATTGGGGTTTAGATCACCTATATAAATACCTTTATTAATCACTTGTTTGCTCCCTTCCTTTTCAATTGATTTTTCCCGAGATGTGATATGGGAATCAATCAGGAATAGCAAATCAATTAATGATTCCTTACCTAAAATGGGTAAGCGTCTCTTTAAATCATCAATAATCTCAGATTTCCCCTTTGTATACAGGCTATTTCTACGACAAGCCATCTCAATAATCGATTCTTCTTCTTCGGAATTTAGAACGTCCTTCAACATTTGTGTTACAAGAATACTCAACTGTTTTCCTCCTTCATCTTGTCTTCAGTCAACATTTTTCTTGGCCCCTTTAATGAACAAAATTAACGCTTATTTCTAATAATCAATTGTTTATTGATTAACTGAACCTCATCATTGATTTTCACTTTCTCAAATTGCTCTTTAGAAACCAGAACAGCATGTTTTTTCTTCTGATTGTCCTGAATTAGCAGCCAATATCTCGTTTCATTAGAACTTGTAATGTCATTCGTTTTGGCTCCTAAATTTGAAACAATTTTTGTTTGTTCTTTGGAGAAGTTTTGACTGCCAAATATAAACCAATAAGGAAAATAAAAATTGTGAAAGTTGTTTCCGATTGCTTTTTGATTTAATGTGTTTTTTAAGTTGCCTTTATATAAGGTGTTGCGATTTAATGATCTTTGCACATTATTTACAACATTGCTCCGGCCGTTTTTAAATATTGAAGAAGATGATGCTGCAGACCGGTTTGTGACATTTCTAGCAGCGTTCATGGCACTTTTACTTGTTACCACTCTGGAAGAAGAAGAGGACACCCGTGCCCCACTGCTCGATGAACTTGAACCTTTAGCAGAGCTGGCAGCTGCACTTGCTCCGTTGATCCAAACTGTATTCAAAATAAAAACAGCAAGTATCGCGACTAAAAAGTGATTTTTCCGTTTCACTTTTGATCACTACCTTGCTGCACCTTTTTTTCTTTAACTTGACCTTGCACCGGATCTTGAACGTATTTCATATAAGGCGGCCGATAAATAAAGACTTCATTACCTTTAATCTTGATATACGGCTTTTCAATATCTAAAACATCTTCTGTGTAGGATTGAAAGGATTTAGTCTTTTCTTTCCCCTTGTCGATATATGCCACTTTTACTGTCGGACGGCTGTCTGTATCATCTGAATTTAAATAATCAAACCAGACAAGATCATATTTTTTTACAGTTTCATCTTTTTTTACTTCAGCAGATCTTTCCTCAACATTGCACCCTGCTAATACCGTAATTGCAGCTAACAGGAACAAACTAACCAAAACAGACCTTTTTTTAAAAAGCATCCTCTTGTCCTCCCTAATCATGTTATTCCTTTACAATTTTTTCGACTTTGGTGTAATCATCATTAAATTCCACCGTATAATGATCACCATCAGCATTAACATCATACCAGCTAGAAAAAAATCTCGATTCAATTTGCAGATGTTTCTTAGAAACGTTTAGTTCGTGAGCTACTAGTTCGTATCGTCTTGACTCTTCCTGCTCTGATTGTTCATTCATTTGCTCTAGACCATGTCTTACTGAACCAGTCATGGCTATTACTCCCACTATTAAGACAATCAGCACTATTAACGCTATTATTAAGAATACAATTTCTTCCTTGTGTCTTTTTAATATCCTTTTCCATCGGCTTTGATCCTGCTTCTTTTTTCCAGTCATTTTTTCTTCTCCTTAGAACGCCGCATATTCTGCGCCCATAGTTCCTTTACAGTTAGAAAGAATCCAAGAAGTGGTTGTTTCTCCATACCTTTTCAGCAATTCTGTTTCCGAATTAACCAATAAATTAAAATAGATACTGCGGCCAATCGATAGCGCCACCATAAAACCAATATTTCGAATTGGAATCATTTTTTCAAAATCACGTAATGTAATAAATACCTGTCTATCGCATTTAAACTTTTTCAATGAGAGTATTCCTTGGCACAAACTTGAATAAAGATGCTCTATGAATATAGATTTTGTTAAATTAACCAACGCATTTTCAGAGTCGCTAAGAAAGATAGCAACCGGTTTATCTGAAAATCCAATATCCTGCAGATGGATACTCGATTCAGAAAGCTTTTTAAATGCTTCACCGTTCAACTTGGCTTTTATATTAAACAAAATTGTTTCCTTAACTTCCTTGGTTAAATCCTGTTGATCTAAAATTTCTGAGGTGTTCATATCTAGGCTTTTAAAGGATACTGTTTCGCCTCCTGCAGCTGACTTCTCGATAAGCGTAACAAGTTCATTTTTAAATACGCTGCGTGCTAAAACTTTAAAAGGGCCGTCTTCATCTTCAAAGAGATAATAAGAAATATCATCAACAGTTTCGTTTAACTTATCTGCTAGCCCATTTTTTTGAAGCTCCACTAAATACTCCAATGGGTTGTATTGCATGGAACTGGCCGTATCAGTATCTTTAAATTGATAGACCTCATATCCAAAGTTTTTTAACTGTACAGCAACCTTTTTGAATAGCTCATCATCCGGATCATTGAATACCAATGATGGCCGTTCATCTAGACTCTTGGCAGCCAATTGTGATAAGACTCCCAAAATTCTATCCGTTGTATATTCACTACTTTTAATAACAGCATTTAGTCTCATTTCATCAATCTCCTATCATTTTTAGTTAAGTTCCCGTCTTAATATTTGAAACGTAAGTCACCGGATACGTTGTGCCTCGTTCATCGGTTAAAATGATCTTGATTGCCTTTATAGCCCCATCATTCGACTTTAAGTATTTGAACTGATAACCTTTATGATCAACTTTGACATTTGAATTCTGCTCAAACTGTTGAGCGAAAACTTTTTCAAATTCACTTTCAGAGATCCTGGCTTCACCAGGTTTCACCCTTACACTATTGTCTAAGCTTTTAATACCGGCAATTTTCGCTGATTCATTCATGGTAGAGATGACAGCGTTGTGCCGAAATTGTTCAGCACCATAAACCGTTATATAGAAAATTGCAGCAGCGCCGACGATTATTAAAAGCACTTTCGAAAGACCAAATTTCATGCCATCACCTCATTTGCTTTTATGAACCATGACCTTTTATAAAGATTAAGATATTTGCTGCCACTAAAAACACTGAGTAAATAGAATAAATCACCTTATATTTTTTGTTAGGTGCTGTTTTCAGGAAACCGAGGGAACCTATTAATACGATTATCGCTACAACTTGAATATAGATATAATAAGTATTTAAAAATTCGACCATCATAATCCACTCCATTTCTTTATTAAAAAAAGCCTTGATCGACTCAAGGCTTTTCCTGTTGTTTATTCTTGTTCAATCCATTTTAGATCCTCATTTGTCCATCCTTCAGGTAAACCCTCTGGAAACGGATCTTTTTTGTTAACCGGCTGAAGCAGTATTTCATCTTTATCAACTGTGTTTGAATCCATTGTCGCGTACATATAGGCTGTCACATCGATTTGATTTTGGACAACAACTTTAATTCGGTGAACACCGATTTTTGGTGAATCTGTATGAACATCATACTTACCTAAATCCATCCATACCGGAAGGTAAAATTTCCTTCCCCCATCAATAAGCTCGTTTTTAATACGTTTATCTTTTTTATCTTTTTGAGACAGTGAAAACAAGCTGCCTGTCTTTTTCTCTACAAAAACTTGAGGGAGCTCATAATTGATATCTGTCGTTTTGACGTTTCCTGTTTTAGATTCTTGCTTTTTAACCTGATCGAGGGTGACTTTTGATGTCTTCTTTGATGTTGGATACTCTAAGTAGCTGTCAATTAATGACTCAGGAACATTTAAAACAAATGGATCTTCATTATAGCTGCCGCCCAATTCATTCGAATAAGACAAACTCATTTTATGTTCAAAACCGTAGCCTGTCTTCATTTTAGGAATTTCACTTGTTGAAACAGTAAAGGTTTCATAAAAGCGTTTTTCTTTTGTAGTTGGTGTAATTTCAGTCATAATGACGCTTTTCTTGTTGATTGATTTACTTTTTGTCGCATCTAATTTCAGTGTAGTCTCAGAACTCGTAAAACCGTGCGTAGTGAGCTCGGATGCCTTGGAGACTACATCTATATCATTTTTGTTAAAACCCTCTAATTTGACCGTATACGGCTTATTTTCATTCACCTTCAGCCCTGATGACGGAATTTTCATATTAAGGGTTTTAGGTAATGTTTTTGCAGTGTATTCCTTAAATGCAACAACATCTTTACCTTGATATAGATTGACTTTTATTTTTGCATCATCCATGCCCGTTGTATCGTTCTTATAAATATTTGTTTTGGATAACGTTAGTTTTACCGGAAGTCCCTTATTTGCTTGATCAGTATATATTTGAAGCTTATCTAAGCCTACTTTTATTAAAGGAACATCATAATAAAAAGTGATAGTTATGTTGTCTTTACCAACCTTCCCTGTCACCTTCTTTGTCGATACCGGCCTGTATGTGTAATCACCTTTCTTTAAAGACTTTGAAGGTGAATATGAATAAGAGTCACCCCTATATTTCGTGTACTCCTCTTTTTTAATCAATGTTTTATCGCGATTATCCTTATGGAGCACAGTTATTTTCCTCTGAAGCTTATAGTAAAAAGTAATGGTTACATCCTTATCCCCCAAAGTTCCATCTTTCTTTTCAGTGCTTACTGGGACATAAGTTTTTCCGTCCTTAATTATTTTTTTCTCTGGGGTATAACTGTACTTGCTGCCAATATTCTTGGTTTCAGTTGTTTTCTTCAGAAGAGTCTTTTCATCTTTATCTTTGTGTAAAACTGTGATCTTTTTTTGTCGTTTTTCAAAATGAACTGTAAAACCGGCTTCAACTACTGGATCAACAACAAACGTGCTGCCCATTAACCGTTGGTAACTATTAGAGTTCGGTAGATAAAGCAGTGAAGCCAGTTGATTGATTGTCCCATTGACATTTCCTGTGGCATAATCAGATCCATAATCTAAGGGCGCTGTAAAGTAAAAACTTTGTCCGTCATGAATAGTGATTTTGCCGCCCTTTTGAGTTTTGCCACCCTTTACATGAATAGTTACTTTAGAAGGGACATTTAAGGTAACAGTTCCGTTTCCGTTTAATTTGATGGTTTCGGATTTTTGCTCACTTCCTGAAATCGAACTAGAAACCTTCTTCTTACTAAAAGAGACTTGGTAACTAGGAGCATCACCCTTCTTTGCATGTTGGATCAACTTCCATACTTCAGAATCCTGGTTACTATATGTTCGTTGATCTCTTTTTCCATCAAGCCAGTTGTTAAGGGCCACATAGGTTTTGACCATATCGGTCATTGTCTTTCCAATTTCGTTTCCGTCCCCGCCAAAACCATAGTATAGAATGGCCTTTACGCCATCATCATACTGTCGTTTAGGAACGCCATATGAGTGCCCTCCATACGGTGCAGGCTTGTCAGGATCAATACAGTAAACAATCGTGTCACCTATCTTGATATAGGCAGTTTCATGCGTTATTCCATGCGGATCTTTCCAGGAATACGGACCCTTTGCAACAGCTGTAGCTGCCTCCGCTGAAGAAGTAAAAAAGGGCGTAAAAAAAAGCGCTGCAGCAAATGCCACGGCACTGAGAACCCACACACTAAATTTACTTACAAGTTTCATGGTCATCACCTTTCATTTGAATACTCGTTGGCGAGGCCTGTTAATCCTTTTTTAACAAACACGATCGGACCTACAATAATGTTGTTTAGAAACATGGTCATCTCCTCCCTTCTCAAGATTCTCTGTAGATTTTTCACTTGATACACCAGCTGGCAAAAGCTTAATTTTCCGAAGTAAACTAAACCCAGCCGGAGGTAAATAAAAAATTGTTCTCACAACAAATCCCCTACCCCTTCTATCAAAACAAAGAAAAATTATAACTCATGAGTCTCACCTCCTCTGAGCAACCTGTTTCTGAAATTCTTTTTCTTCCTTCAGTTTTTTAAAAGCAGAATATAACGCCAAGAATATTATAATGGTTGTAATCACAAATAATGTGATTACACCACCATGAGGAACATAAATGATAAAGAGATATATCCCTGTTGACACCAATCCGATCAATATTGTTACAATTAATGCATTTAAAGCAGCTTCCCTATCCATCATTCTCACTCCTAGAAAAATCACCACTCCTAAGAAAAATCACCTTGATAGATACAACAATAAACAAATGTAACGAAACAATCGTAGTAAATATATGAAACGATAACTTGTAAATGTCTTTGGGGTTTAGGGTACTGATGCCCATCCATTCTGGAACTGGTACATTGTTTTGATTAAAAACGTAAAGTAAACCAAGAATTGTATAAATCAAAATCTGCAGTTTAATAAGATACAATGCAATATTTAGCAGCTTTTTAAAAGGAATGATCATAGAATTAAACAATTCATCTTTATATGTTGATAGACAACAGCGCTTATAACTAAAAAACTCCGACTGGCTACAAATTTTCTTGAATTCAATCGAAGGCTTTTCTTCATTTTCATCAGGTAAAACACCTATGCTTTCTAAAATCCCCTGTGTTTTTTTCCAAGCTGATTTTTCCTTAATATATCTAGCCAGTGGATGTTTTGAACTCAGAAATTTCGCTTTCCATCCCTTTACATTGTTCTGAACATAATGGTGCCCAAGTCCACTTGCAAGCGCAAAAGTTTTAATTAGAGCATCATCGTCAGTGAACTGAGGTACTATAATTTTTCTTTGAATGCATTTTCCATCCTTTATATCCCGTTCATACTCATAGCTGTTGCTAAGAGAATTTTGAAACCTTTCTTGAATAACAATTCCTTCTTCCTCGATCAATTGGGTGATTTTCGCAACAGCGTTTTGACCAAATTCATCGCGCCAATTCTCTTGAGCAGTTATCAGTTCCACTAAGTCACACCCTCCTTCGCTTTTCAGACTTCTTAGAAAATGCATATAAAAAGAACGGCCATATTAAGACCGTTCTTCTGCAAAGTGCTCAATTTGAGTATTAAATATATTAAACTTAACCTTATATTTTGTTTCTCCTGAAATAACTGTATAAGTATCATCTCCCCAAAAAGAGCGAATCACAAATTGACTCTGAGGGATGTTTAATTTTTCAGATACTAGGTCATATCTTCTATCTTCTGCTTTTTCCGAATAATAGTAGCCACCTATCAACATTAAGATTATTACTAAAATGAATATATAGTATGGCTTATAAGAAGGTTTCTCGAACACAGCCAAGTTATTCCCCTCTCTTATAAACATCATAATCATTGCCTGTTCCATTATTACCACTACCAACGTGATTATAATTGCCATTATTAAAATCATTCACAAAATCGTTGGCATTCTTCATAGTGTTGCTACTTTGTGATTGCTTGCTTTTTGTATTTGAAGAGGACTTGTTACTGGACGTGTTGCCAGAACTCTTGCTTGACGTTGATTTTTTACTCCCCGCGCTGCTACTATAGCTTTTTGTACTGCTGTTTGATGATTGTTGGTTGTTGCTACCTTGATAGCTCTTACTGCTGCCGGATGAACTGTTTGAATAAGAATTTCCGCTGGATCGTGATGTAGAAGATTGTGTGTTGGAACTCGATCTTGATGCACTTGAGTGTGAGTTAGAACTCGATTGTGATGATGCTGCAGTATTTGTTGAGCCTGAATTTTCTTTTGTTGAATTTGAAGTATTCCCTGATGTTTCCTGCTTACTTCCCGTCTTTTCTTCAGTTACTTTATTTGAATTATCGCTTTGTTGAGCTGTACTTGAGGATGACTTCTTACTGCTGTCTTTTTCACTTTGCTCTTTAGCCTTTATCTTTTCTTTAATTTCTTTAAGTTTTTCTTTGAACTTCGCTTTACTCGCCTTATTTGATACTTTGTTGATTTCCTTTTCAAGTTTCTTATAAGCTTCCCAATTGTATGATGGCTTTTTGATAATCTTTTTTACTTTCTCTATTTGTTTTAACTGGTCCTCAGCAACATCTAATTCCTTACTGAGATCGGAATATAATTCCTTGCTGATAGGCTTTACTTTTTCAACAACTTTTTCAGCTGTATCTATTTTCGTGTCAGTTAAGTCATCAACAATTACTCCGTTCACAATATCTTCGTGAACAGCGTCTTCTGCCTTTAACATAATGGCCGCGTTACTTACTTTCCTTACCAGGCTGGCTTTGCTTTTAGCATCAGAAACTTCTTCTGTTAATTTTTTTGCCTTCTCAATTTTCTTATTGGAGATATTATCAGCCAAATACGTATATTTTGTTGAAGAATACAATGAATCAACAGCTGTCATAGCTTGTTTTAGCGTTTTTTCTTCTGCTTTAGCTTGGTATGTATGAAATAAGATAGATCCAGCTACTCCCGTTACTAAAACTCCGCTAACTACTCCTGCGACCAACTTTTTCTTTCTCATATCTAATCATCGCTCCCATTTAGTATTGATTTTTACGATTTGAGCCTGAAACATATGATGTAAGATAAATATTGGTGACACTGAAGCAATCAGGGTTCACACGTTTATCAATGATCATTTAACAGTCCAAATCGTGAGTTTGTAGCAGTTGTAACTCACCAACTCTATATCAGCCAAGTATTTAGAATCAGAGATTCTAAATCTGATAATGTAAGCCAAACTTGCTGTCTACCAACGCCTTTCGCGTTTCTCGCACCAAGAAGAACATATCACCCAAAGATATTGCATGGCCTTTATACCTTTGGAGGGGGACTTACCCTAGTATTCAATTAGTTTTTGTCAGCACTTTTAGCAACCAACAGCAGAGTATATTCTGCACTCCCAAGAAAACTTTAGTTTTCCGCCCATTTACACTTGGTAAAACAATGGATTGGTAAGCTATTATTGTGCTAAATCACTGACAAACGTGTGAACCCTGTCTCAGCATCATTCCTTTTCAGAAATAAACTCTTTTAATACATTGTCAGGACGCGTAACTAATGCAATCCCCTTTTTTGTCCGATAAACATCTACTTGTCTGGCTCCTCTTTCCAGAAGAATTCTTTTGATTTCCTGTAAATCTGTATAGCCAGTTTCATGCAAGAAGACTGATACTTTTTTAGCTCTGCCACATTTGTTGATGTTTCTCATAGGTTTTCTTGATTTCCGAGGTGCTTTTGGAGGCGTGAACATTGGTCTTTCTTGTTTAAGAGGTTTAATGGCTGCGCTTGTAAAATAAAGGCCATTCCCTGGGTGTCTACGTTTACCAATGATTTTCCCTTCACGATCTTTAACGTTTCTAATCGCTTTATAACATTGAGATAGTGGTCTTTGTGTTTTAAATTTCGTATGAATGCAGTCTGTACCCCAAATTTCATATATGCTGCCATTGAACATTTTTACCTCAGCACCACACTCTCTAATATCCTTCTCAGTCATTTTCTTGTCGAGTAATAGAACTTTTGCCAAGCTAATTCCTCCTATAAATTTTTACAAACAAAAAAGCTGCCATGACATCGATAGTCTGACAGCTCCATTTCTCATTTCACCCTTCAAAGCACATAATAAAGCCTAATGCACTTTTTGAATGATATGAATACTTAAATGGGGCAAGTTCACACTAACAGATGTCAAATCTGCCTGTGAGCTATATCGCTAAAGTGCTTTAATTCACTTTGTGATAGCCCAAATTTAATTTTGTTTAATTATTAACTGAATTGAGATAAAGCATCTCTTGTTGTATTATAGTTACATACTTAACTTTACTGTTAACTAACAGTTAATCTCCAAATCAACGCACAGCTAACCTTTAAGTTAATTTAACCGTTAAAACAAACAAATTTAGCCAAAAAAGAGTGACTTTTGTACCCCTTTTTTTGCTTTTTTTCACTGTTTATATAACAAGAATAACAAACATTTTAACTGGTGTAAAGTTATTTTAACCAGTTTATTTAACTGGGTGTTAAAAATTTTTTTGAATCCTGTAGTGAGGTGGGAAGAGTGGAAGATAGAGGGATGTTTGAACTCTCCACATATTTAAAAACTAAACGACGACAAAACAATATGACTCAAACTGAGCTAGCAAACCGCACAGGATTAACTTCGGCATATATTTCGCAGATTGAAAACGGAAAGAGAAAGAAGCCCTCTCGTGAAGTGATTAAAAAGTTGGCCAAGGTCCTTTCAATCCCAAATATAGAAGTTATGCAGCTGCTCGAATTTATTGCTGAAGAGGCAGATGAAGAAAAAACTGAACAAGAACCAGTTAAAAACCTGCAACTATTTGATATTACAGGACTCTCCGAAAAAGATATTCAACATATCCAGGAACAAATTGAACTCTTGAAGATCCGCGCTGCATTGGAGAGAAATAAAAACGGCTAACCCATTAACCAGGTTAGCCGTTTTGTTCAAGCTCTCAAACCATGCCTTTTTGAGCCACTTGAAAATTCTGTTCTTGTTCAACTGAAGAATGTAAGCCTGTTCCAACAAACACCACGGCAGTAAGCGCAACAACACTTGAAATAACAACGAAACTCATTTTTTTCATGATAACGCCTCCGTTATTTTTAGTATTTGGTCTTTCGCATACAATGCCTTTTTTAAGAACTCGTGGCTATTTTTTAGATCCCCTTGCTCTTCATAAAGATCTGCGACACCCTTTGCAATTTTCGAAACGTCAGGCCATAAATTTTTTTCTTCGAGATAAGCCAATGACTGTTTCACTTTTTGCACAGAAGGTTGTTCATACAGGTAAAATAGGATGTCTAACTTGGCCCTGTACTCGCAGTCATTATATTCTTCACATTTTTCAAGTCCAAGTAGATACCACTCGTATGCTCTTTCCCTAAAACCGGCATTGTAGGAAGCCCTAGACAGCATATAGACCGTTTGAAGACCTTTTTCCGACTCCTTGATCCAGTCATATGAATATGCCTTTTCAAAATAATAAATGGCCATATCATATGATTCACGCTGCCACTGAATCAGCCCAAGATTATGGTAAATCTTTGCTGTAACCATAGGATACCCATGGAACTCCGATTCAGTCAAGGCGCTCCTGAATGATGCTTCTGCTTCATCTAGACGGCCCATATCATACAGGTTAACACCCATAATCATACTGCATTGTATAGCATCATCTTTATGCATATCATGTTTTTCAAAAATTTCTTTTGCTTTAGCAATATGACTAACAGAAAATAAGTGCTGATCAATCGCATAATACGCAATTCCAATCTTGTAATGAAACTCAGCAAACTTTATATCACCAACGTCTGGAATCCTAGATAACTTTCGTTCCGCGGCCTCATAATACGTTATTGCTTTTGTATAATTTTTTTGATAATACTCATAATCCCCTGCACATAAATCATAGTAGTAAGAAATCAAGAGCTCATGGTTCCCTTTACTTAACATTGAGACAACATTAGCCAAAGAACCAATAGCATCCTTTCCAAAGGCTATACTATGCGAATAATCCAATAAATAAAAGTATTCAAGAAGCTCCATTTCATCATTACGCTCAGACAATAAACTTTCTATCTCATGCTTCTTATCAATTGATTCCTGTGCTTTCCCCGCTGCAATAAACTCATTCCAAGTATTTAAAAGGTTTGCCACGTAAGGGGAAGGAATTTCTTTTCTTGCAATTGATGACATAATGCTCTTCCCTCCAGCTGATCTTAAACAGGTTATAACTTACATATCGGTCATATCACGAAATCACTAAGACAAGGAACAAATCAATACAAACAGAACATTTAGTACATAGTGTTAAGTGTTCTCTTCCCCTTTATTCGGTTTGTAATGAAATAATACTAAAACATGTAAGCACAATCCATATATTTCTTACAGATTAATTCCCTAGTCACTGAAGGTATTCTTTTATATCTAAATGCATTAATATATTAAAATATCATTGTTCTATCAAAAGAACAATTCTCTATAAAAAGGAACTTAAAACCGGAGGTTTTAAGGAATTTCGCGTTTTTTGTGTAAATCACTTGACTTTTCGAACTTGAAACTGGCAGGATAGCTGACTGCTCTAGGAAACAGGCGCGAAATTCGATTACCTATAGCAGACACGTAAAAAAATAAACGTGCTGCTATAAGGTAATCGATCAGTTTGAAACTGGCGAGGTAGTGATGCCTGAGGTTTCCAGTACTGCCTTACTATCGCCAGGCTTTCGCCTGCCATGGTCTTTTTACATACAATGCTTGTCCTGTATGCTTCTTTTATGGGTTTTTCTTGTGTTCTCTCACACGCCCACACTCCATTGTGTGACGTTATCATAAAAGATTGACCCTGGTTACCCGCACCGTAGTGCGCCAAGCAACCTAGTGGTTTCTCCACATTCTCCGGACCGTTTATGGCCGTCCGCGCCATTCACCACAAGCGCAGCAAGGAACGCTTATTGTGGTATATCCCCGGGTTTGCGGTGGACGGGGCAACTCCTGACGTCAGTTTATTTTACACCCCTTAACGGCAGCTGGGTGACAAACAAAAAACGACAGAAAATGGTTGTTTGATAGCGCTCAAACAACCATTTTCTGTCGTTTTTAAAATGCCGAAAACTATTGACGTATACACGTGTTTTCGGTAAAATAAAGACATAAATTAAGGAATGGATTGTATGAGTGCCATCATACAAGACAAGAAGTGTTCGGTGCTGCAACATCGGACACTTTTTTATTGTCATTTTTTATTTGTATTCACTTTATACTCATCGAGATTTTATGTATGAACTCTTATAACCTTGTT
The DNA here is from genome assembly GCF_038005765.1 of Bacillus sp. FSL M8-0256. Taxonomy (NCBI): domain Bacteria; kingdom Bacillati; phylum Bacillota; class Bacilli; order Caryophanales; family Bacillaceae; genus Bacillus; species Bacillus sp. FSL M8-0256. Next base: position 65,090 of record NZ_JBBOTU010000002.1, on the reverse strand, counting down.
GTCTCCAAACAACAGGGTTTTTTGTTGTGAAAAAGATTACTAGAATCGTTTTTTTCTGTCAAATCTTTCTCATTGACTTTAACTGAAAGTTTAACTTGGTTTTAATATACACGATTTTTTTTCAGACGTAAAGCCCCTCTGATATCAAAATGATTAATTTATTAAAAATGATGATATCACTGATATCACTTAATGATTAAAAGTAACTTAATCCCTTCTATATTAATGGTTTAAAAGTGATATCAATATATTGACTTACTTCCCTTTTGATGCTAACATTAAGAAAAAATGATATCAAAAGGAGTGCTAATTTATGAACATTGGCCGCATGAACGTAGACTTTGGAAACAGCATGTATATGAATATAATAGACAATTATTATTTCGAACTCCCTACTAATGTTGTCGAAATTAAACAGGAATACGCTGAAGGAATGTTTACAAGCAGCATCGATGATCCGAAAGATTTAAAGGATCGCATAATGATCTCCACATCTATTGAAGGTGAAGAAAAATTTTATTTAGTAGGTGAAATCGCAGAAAAAGAAGTTTTAGGAAATAACCACATAAAAACTCTACATAATAAAGTTGAATCACATATTCCTTATGTTATGTTTCTAGCTGCAGTTGCCTATTATCAAGCTGTAGATCCTAAGGACCCTAAGAAGGAAGAACGCGATCAAAATGATAATGAAGTAACCATAGAATACTTTCAAACAATGCTCCCTATTTGGCTTTTGAAAAAACTTAACAAGTTCAGTGAAACGCAACAAAAAATGTCAGATAAATTCCAAGGCAGCCACCAGGTTAAAGTGCTTACGTTGGGTATGGAAAAGGATTTAAAAATCACGGTAGAAAAAGCTGTATGTAGAACAGAATCGGAAGTCGCTCGTTGGGCACTAAAGAAAACTCCTGATTTAGAAAATAACCCAATGGCAGATCTATTTAAAAACAACGATGTGGTTATGTCTGATTTAGGTGGTGGAACTGATGACCTTGTATTATTACCAGCCGGGCTTAAAGCTCCTGTAAACCGCGACTCTTTTGTTTCAAACACAGAGGCACCTTTTTTGGCCCACTTAGAGAAACTCAGAAAAGAAAAACTGCTTGAGCACTTTAATAATGTTCGTGACCTTGAAAAATTCATTTATACTAACATCACCAAATCTAAAATGGAACGGATCGATGGTAACACCGGTAAAAAATATGATCTAACCGATATTATAAAAAAATCATTAAAAGAGTATACTGAGATTAAAATAGCTTTAGTAGAAGGTTCATTTACTCCTCCAAAAGATAAGACATATAAGTACGTCTACTTTGGTGGTGTTGCAGAAGTTCTTAAAGAGTTTATAGCTGCTGTAACTGAAGAAAAATATGGCCGTGATATCTCCGAGTCTAATCATATTGTTGTCGATGACGCGAGAAAATTGAACCTAAATGCCTTAGAGATTATTAGTCGTTCTGAGCATCCAATAACAGCATAGGTGATAATATGTCTGATGAAAAAGTAAAGATGTTTATCTGTCGAACAACAAAGATGTCTGATGAAATGTATAACCATGTTACAAAACGCATCCAAGATTTCGATTCGGGCCAACACAAGGGTACTTTTCGCGAATATGCTTTTTATTTAATCCAGAAAGAAATGGATGAAATAAAAAAAGGAAAAACTGAGAAAGAAAAAGATCCGCATGTACTTGATGTACTGCTAGAGCTTAAAAATACCGTAAATAAAGAGTTTCGCCGTATTGGTCAGAAAATTGACCAGAAAACAATTATTGGAGACACAACTTCACCAGCTAAAAAAAGTACCAATTTAACTGAAGGAATAATCCTGGATGATGTTGTTACTGGTGAAATAGATGAACCAATTGACAATGATTATTAAAAAAGGAGCCTAGTAAAAACTAGGCTCCTTTTTTATTTTAGCATTCCTAATTCCTTCATCACCTTTTTTACTGCAGCATTAACAAATTTACTTTGTCGCTTTGTCTTGCTCAATGGCTTGAGAGCCTCCACTACAGCCGGCTCAAAGTAAACACCAACAAAAATATGGTCATTACTCTGCTTATTATTGATAATGTTATTAATATCATCATCAATATTGTCATTAATATCATTATTATTATTAATATCATTAATATTATTGTTATCGTCATTATTATTAATTTCTTCAAACTGACTTATAAATGTTGATGCAGCGCTGTTTTTCCGTTTTATTTTGTCTTTCATATCATTCTTTTTATTGGACACGTTCCTCAAGCTCCTTTACAAATGGTATGTAATACTCCAAAGCACTGTTTAACTCTTTATTATCTTCAAAACCATTGATGGGCAATCTTCGAGTTGCTGCTTTTCTTTTGATAATTGCCGAAAAGCGTTTTCCTTCATATTCTTCATCAATTAATTCAACCATTGAATCATTTTCCTTTGCCCTGGTATCAATTATTGCAAAAAGAATACCTGCCACCTCTAAATTGTTTTTAGATATTGATCTCGATTCTTCAACAATATCTATAAATTTCTGAATCGCATAATAACAAAACATCGAGCCATCAAACATAATGACTGCATAAGACCCGGCAGGAGAATAAGTGCAAAGGCTTAAAATAGTTTGCTCCCCAAGATTAGGCGGTGTATCAATTATGATGTAATCATAACTATCTAGAACTGGCTCTAATGCCTTTGATAACGCATCCAGTCCTTTCTTTTCTTGAAACATAATTCGCGGTAGAGTTGCGAGAAAATCATTGGAAGGTATTAAATGCAGATTATCTGTAAGTCTAAGAATGTACGGTTTAGCATTTCCCTCAATAATTGCTTCCAAGACTGTCCTATTTTCAAATACATTACAGATGTCGTACTCGCCTGTGAGAAATGATGTTAAGTTTCCTTGGCCGTCCATATCAATACACAGAACCCTTTTTTCTTCACTCAGAAGACGTGCTGTAATGCCACTTGTTGTTGATTTAGAACATCCGCCTTTAGATATACCAAACGTTATGATTTTGGCTGCCATCGTTTTCCCACCTTTTTGGTTTGTTACTGAAAATAATAACATGTTTCAGATCAATATTGATATTATTAACCTAAACAATAATATTATCAATATCAATAATGTTATTGTTATTAATATCATTATTGATTATATTTTCAATATTATTATTGTTATTGAAATTAACAACAATAATAATAACCCCGTTAAATTAAACGGGGTTTTGGCTTACTTTATTGATCCTAAAAGGCCTTGAGAGGAATATCATCAATTTTGTAAAAGTCAATATTAGCTGCATTATTGATCCTGAACGGAGAATCGAATTCTTCAAATAAATAAAAATTCCCTTGCTTTGCTGAGCAGTGAATACAATACTGTTGTGAATTTTTCCTTTTTGCTATTGAAATACATTTTTCGATGACAGGATGGTTAATTAACGACAATTGATTTAAGGTTTCATTTGAAAGATGACTCAAAGGAAAGAAATCCGGTTCATCGTCTTTATACCATTGACTAAAATAAATTTCTTTTGAGCCAACTAGTATGGGGTCACCTGGATCTCCATAATATTCATATTCATCACACATAACACCGTACACAGGTGTAGATTTGTAGCAATTCCAGCAGCTACGATGTGACTTAACTATGTTGAAATCAGGAGAAAATTTTGTATATGAAGGCTCATAGTCTAACCATCTAGCGAAATCATCATTATCAACAAAATATCCTTCTGTATACCACTGTTTACGTAATGGATGCCATTTAGCTCCTTCTTCCTTTGCTTTTTCCTTCTCTTTATAAGGAACATTTAAATAATATCGGTGCCATTCCTCTCCCTCGTAATGGTCCGACTGCTTTTGAATTGTATTACTCTGTATACCTTCATCATCGGTATTGCGGCTAATATCATAGTTGTCGGAGTTACCAAATAATTTGCTGACAAACTTAAACACAGGTTTCACTCCTTCTGTCTCCCTGTAAAGTTACGATTTTTTGAGTATTATAACATGTAAATTTCAACAAAATTATCCATCAGATAAAAACCACTCCCTCTACAATAGGGAGTGGTTTGTTTAAATTTCTTATAGTGTGGCGATACTTTATTCTGAAGATAATAGGGGAGGGGAAAGAATATGAAATGCAAACATTGTGATAAAACTGTCAGAATGTCAAAAGAAAAATATAAAGCAAACAATAAATTATGCTCTAGTTGTCTTAAATTATGGAAAAAGATTGGCCGTACCTGGGGAAAGGTTTGTTAAGAATAATGCAACACACCATTAATACGAGCAAGGATAATTCTATATGAATCATCTTTGTTGTATTTTTTTTGAAACCAATCAATTACACTCTCATTATTGAGGGCCATTTTAAGGATTTCTCCCGATAATTGTGTTTTGGTCATATCACAGGAAATGGCGAGTTTCTTCAGCTTTTTATGTGTATCTGAATCCAATGAAGGGCTAACTCTTGTTTTTTTGTCTGAACGTACTTTTCTTTCTTCTACCTGGTTAATCGTTTTTTTCTTCATAATGTCTTCTCCCTCCTATTAATATCAGCTTTCTGAGATTATCCCACTAACACTGTAACACCGTAACATTTTTCATCTGTTACCATGTTATTCTGTAACACTTCAAAATATGTACAAAGTCTAAACAATGGGCTTTTCACTCTACTTCAGCTCCAACAAAATTATAAACAAATAGCACCTGTAAAAATTTCAATAATATTGAAATTTTTTGTTATTATTTGTTATAACCGCTTAATTCGTATGGTAATTTTGATATTAGATACCATAAAAAGGAGGAAATGTCATGAAAAAGATTAGAAATGTTCTAGTCTCTTCAGCTTTAAGTTTTACATTATTACTCCCTGTAACAGCACCAGCTGCACTGGCTGCATCAAAGCATGATTTTTGGTTTGAGTTTAAACACCAAGTTACATCTAAAACCTATAGCCGCGGCGCTAGCAACATTAAGATTTATACCCATGCTGACACAGGCAGTAAGGGTGGCACTTTTAACATTGAACTATACAGAAAACAGAAGAAAGGAAAAGCAAAATATCTAGGCTCTAAAAAGTTCTCTCAAAACGGTTCAACTACAAACAGTTATGGAAACAAAACTAAAGGGAAATTTTATTTTATTATGAAAAAGAAGAATAATGGAGCATCGACAGGAGGATACGGGGACATTTACAATTAAGTAGCAGCTTATTAAAAGAATAGGGTGATATAGTGTTACTTAATAGTTTTATTATCCCATACGTTGTTTCTGCTTATGTTTTGTTTATTGTTTATCGTTTAATTGCAGTTTTCGTTCTAAAAAAACCGAGATATACAATTGAGAAAAGCATTTATATACTTGCTGCTTTTGTTTATCTCACAGGCGTTATTTGTATGACGCTATTTCCGATTCCAACTGACCCTTTATTAATTCATGACAGAGCCGCAGAAGGCTTCCAAGAAACTAATAACCTCATACCTTTTAACACCATTAAGGATGCACTAACAGGCTCAAGTTTATCCGTAACTGTTTATCAGCTCGGCGGAAATATAATACTCTTGTTCCCTTTAGGATGTTTTCTCCCTCTTCTTTTCAAAAGAATGAGAAAAGCAAAGCGTGTGATTATCGCTGGGTTTATTGCTTCGCTCATCATAGAAACCTCACAGTTTACCATTTCATCAACGATTGGGCTCACATATAGAAGCTTTGATGTAGATGACCTTATTTTAAACACGATAGGATCTGCTTTTGGATACCTTTTTTATAAGTTCGTTTATCCAATGGTTAGACAGGAATTATTTGAAGTGAGCAGCACTGATAATGCGCCTAAGAAGCAAAAAATACGAAAACATATATAAATGCAAAGAGGTAGTGACCTTAATCCATGAGAACCAGTAGCCCCTGGTTCTTTTTTATGACTAAATAGTTCTGAACAGGCCAAAGAAGCTGCCTGGCTCTAATTCCGGATATTTGGTATTGATCTCTTCCTTCAGCTGTCACATTCCACCATACCTCCCTTCACATCCTGATTCGAGAACTTCAGTCTTCCGACCTGTGTAAAAATATAGATAATTATGGGGTTTTTTGTTGAAAATCCTTCTTCTATATGGTAATTTTGTTTTGTATTACCAATCGAGAAGGAGGGATATTTGTCTTGATAACAAAATAAAAGGGTCCTAGATCCAATTAGGTTTCACATCATCGTTGCTTATTATTCTTGCAATTTTGCTGATTGAGCAGTAACGAAAATTCCAAAACTCCAAGAATAGCCCCCTACCATTACTGACTCAAATTATCAGCTGAATCTATACTCCATAGAACTCCTCAGTAAAATTTTAATTTCACCAGTGAAAAACATAAAAAAACTATAAAAAAATAAAGGAGCCAGTCAAAATGAAAGCACATTTGAAGTATTGGTCCATAGCAGCTGTTTTGGGTATTTCTCTTTTTGATTTCATGGGAACAAGCAAAGTAGAGGCAGCAGAGGTAAAAGATTCTGTGCCTATTGAGGAAAAAATTCTGTCACAGAATGAAATTGAAGCTAAGAAGGAAGAGATTGCTTCTCAGATTAAAATTTTTGACGAAAATAATAATGAGATTCATCCTTATACAATTGAAGAGCTGAAAGGCATGATTAGACTCACAGAAGAGCAGCCAGAAGATAATCCAATAAAGATATTGAAAAAAACATATTCAACAGGATACTTCGAATTCGGCTCTAACATTTGGCTAGGTGGCGGACCAGGAAGCTATGGAAAACCTTACAAAGACCCAACTACCACTATCATTACTTATAAGGGAACAGCTAGAGCATTTTCTGTAACCGCATATTACAATGGAAGAAACGGTCCTGGTGGACAAGCCAAAAAAATTTCTTTGCCGGGTGGATGGAAAGGCCAAATGCATATGAATTGGAGTTTGAAAAAAGGTAAGAGCTATCGCTTCAAATTCAAAAATGAATCTGGCGGCGGTAAAATTACAATTAATAATGCTACCTTATGGTATAACTAAACGTGATATAAAAAAAGCAGACCCGTTAAGGTCTGCTTTTTTCTTGCAAATACTCTCGATGTTCTTCCCCAAACAAATGATCATCTTCATCTGTGAATATATAAAGCTTATATTTTTCCTTTGCATCTTCAGACAGATTATTATTTAAATATTCACGAAGCTGTGCTTCACTTTTGGTGTGATCCATACCAATTGTAATTGCCGGATCTGTTCGTCCTATTTCAAAACTAAATAAACCAAATTCATCCCAAGCATTTTCCAACACTTCGGCAGTTGAGTCTTCAGGTGATTTTTCATCTGTGTCCCTTGCATATGAAGCCGTATTAAACATCAACAAAAAAGAAGCTAAGACTAAGAATCCAATGAATTTCTTTTTCATTTACCCGCCTCCTTTGTTTCCAGTAAATATCTTCCTAACGAGTATATCATGTCTAGCACCTAAAATCTCAGCCAATTTTAAATGCAGAAAGAGAAATATCGTTATTTAAGAAAAGTCCTGTTAATCACTTTCTTCTCCAGCGCATGGCTTCATCGTTTCAGTATCCGGCTGCATCTTTCCTTCAGTTGCACTTGGTTCGATTCTGGATCCCTAGCATCGATCTCTTTCTTCAGCTGCCGACCACCGGCGCCGCCGCGCATGGCTTCATCATTTCCGGATCCGGCTGCATCTTTCCTTCAGTTGCACTTGGTTCGATTCTGGATCCCTAGCATCGATCTCTTTCTTCTGATATTTTTTTATTCTTCAACCCTATAACTTTTAAATATTACGCCTGGTGTCCGCCCACAAGCTTTGCCCGTTTTAATGCAGTTCCAGCTGTTGTATAAGAAATGGCTCTTAAAATCGCATCTGAGCCGTATTTTTCCCTAATGGAATCCATAACATAGCCAAGTTGACGTTCCTTTTCACTGTTTTCTTCAAAAAGAGACATCTGAAATTGGTTATCATCAACTACGTTCCCTAATGTAACTGATAAGCTCCTTACCGTTTGACCTTGATAGAATTTCTTAAATAAAGCAACGCACGCTTTATAAAGTTTCATCGTGATATTCGTGGGTTGGTCAATTGTTAAAGACCGATAAAAGCCGCCTCCCCCTATTGTTTGACTATAACCTACTCCTAAATGAATGGTTCTGCCTGCCTTTTTAGCCTTTCTAGCACGACTGGCCACTTCTTCACACATTTCTAATATGACTGATTTAATTTCAGCTTCTTCATCGTAGTCCCTCAACAAGGGGTACTGCCGACAAAACGCAGATATTATACGCTAAGACATTTTTTGGATATAAAAACCCTGATTTTTCTACGCTAAGCAGAAGGATCAGGGTTTAATATTTTTCTTCGTATTCTTTTGGTTTCGTAGTTTCTAAATAATGTCATGTTGAACTAACGCACCCGTTTGTTTAAGTACATTGTTTCACATAATTCACAAAGAAAGCCGGTTTTCTTATCGAAAAACAGCTTTTTATTATCTATTTATTTTTTCAATTGTTATATTCAAGATAACTGCTGAGATAACATAAATTTGATTCATAAAATCCAATCCAGTTACAAAAATGGATATAGATATAATTCTTTAAGTTGTTTTCAGATAACCTTCATTTTGAATGTCTATTTTAACATTAATATTAATCTTCATGTTTTTAAAGTAATCTGACCTCCAGTTTTTTAATTCATCACGAGGGATTTGATTTCTAAAAAACTGACCCATTCCGAATACATCAGCCTCATTCTCTTGAAGTTTTGTAAATAATTTATTATACCTCTCAGAGATTAGAGTATTAATTTCCTCTTTAATTAAATTCAAACTGGGTTCTCCTTTTGTTTCCAATATCACAACTCTCATTTTTATTAGACTTTCCATATGTGCATCATTATTCACTAGTCTTCCTATATTGTCAGTTTTAGAACCCAGTAGCAAGACTGTAGCATGTTCCATTACTTCCATTTTTCCATTAACACTCTCCCCTTTAAAAACATTGTACAGCAGGGTTTCGTTTGAACTGATTTGCTCGACCATTTTTCCTCTTTTTAATATGGCAGAACCGATTTGATCCATAGTCGTATCTTTTCCCGAACGAATCAAAGGTATAGCCACATCATGTGTATAAGAATGTATGCCTCGGAAGACCTCCCAAACTCTTGTAAGGGCAATGTCAGGATTCCAGCCTGCATTTTTTTCGAAATAGTTATAAGTGCTGAGCCCTTTTTTTTCGGCATTAATTTTAATGTTATTGAAAAATTCTTGAAGATCCTCATCACATATTGCAACTAAAGCTTTTGGGGAAACGTCTCTTGAACGCATAAATCCTGCAATTATATCGTTTATTCCATCCTCAGCAGTTTCTTTCTCAATAAAGATTAGCTTTACATGCAATAAATACACATCGCTCTCCATATTTCTACTAATTGTATCCACTGCTTTTGAGACCGTTTCAGCTTTAGCAGATACAATTTTCGTTTCCATACTACCATCTATAGGCTCTGGTATATTCAGGATCACCAAATATTGGTCGTCAACTTTCTTAACACCTATCGACACTGGTAGTAGACGATGATTTATATCCTTAATATCCCAACAACCGCTCAATATCAAAACCATAGTTAAACTACAAATTAAATAAATGACTTTTTTATTAGATAGTTTCATTTGTATCCTTCCTCTTTAATCTTCTTCCAATATAGTATATAGAAAGAGGTACAACAATTATAACGTATGACCTTAAAAAAGAATTCATAAAAAGGATATTTTCAACATCCTTCCAGTCTGGAATCCAAAAGCAAACGAAAAAGATTGCTACAGACAAACCGAACAATAGGTAGCTAGGTCTACTTTTAGGAATGTAATAGTTGATTATTCGAATTGCTTTCCACATTAAGAGAGAGAGATACAAAATAATAAAAGCAATAAGGCTTAAAAGAAAAAACATTGTAACTCGATCAAACATTAACCAATCAATATTTATAGAATCCACAATAAGTACAAAAGGAAGAAATGCTTTTGATGCAGTCGCTTGTCCCAAAGTAAGAATTGGAATGTATACTGAAAAGAGAAAGAAAGGAATAAGAAATATCGCAGACAAAATAACATATTTTCTTTCATAAGAGAAAAATGGTTGTACAAATCCAAGAAAGAGAAACCCACCGGCGAATGCAAAATAACTCTCGAAGTAAGCAGGCTTACTAATGAATCCTAAGTCTGTGTCAAAAGGTATGGCATATCTCCAATCAACATTCTGAAATGACATGATTAAGACAAACAATAATATTGGAAAAAATAATATAAATAATAAAAATGCAGTTCGTAAAATGGCTTCGATACCTTTAGATGAAATGTATGCAGAAACAGACAACAATAATAGTATAATTGTCCATAATGAGGTATGGGATAAAAATACCAAGGTTACGATTTCTGCGTATGCTCTGACCGTTATAATAATGGCCATGATTAGATAAAGTAAAACGGGAGCAAAAAATAAAAAAGTTACCCTTTTTTTGCTTTTCGAAAATATACTTAAAATATCCTTTTTTGGAAAAAAGCTGTGACCTTTCATATAAATCAACAAACATACAAAATGTACAATAATCCCTATTAGAATTGGGAACCAATGGCCTTGTTCTGTACTAGCAATAATATCAGCTGGAAACATAAAAAAAATTAGTCCCAGATGACAAAGCACATACATTATCATAACATGTAGACTTCTTACCACTATTGTTCCTTCCTTCCTATATTTAAATAGAGATAGGGCTTGCCAAAGGTAGTTAAACTTGCCAAATAAGAACTAATAAAAACTAGACCTACTACTAATCCTAAAACTCCAAATAGTGAAGAAAGAATTACATTAATATATTTAAATGATCTGATTGAAAGCGAGCTTTGAGCCCCCACAAGGGTTGAGTTAGCAATTGTTGTTGCTGCAATAATGATGATTAAGAGATTGCTGACTAATTTAGCTTCTACAACTGCTTGTCCTAATATAATTCCTCCAACCATTGTAATTGTGGGGCCTACTGATTTTGGAAGCCTTATGCTTGCTTCTAATATCAGTTCTAGAACAACCAACATGATTATAACTTCAACAAGTGCTGGATAAGGAACCCCTTCTCGACTTTGAGCTACAGAAAGTGCAAGCTCTATCTGTAACGCTTCCGGATTTACAGCAACAAGAGCAACATACATTCCTGGACTTATTAGAGCAATTAATGCACCAATTACTCGGAGGCAACTGATAGTTATCATAATGGGAAATGGAAGATTACGATCACTCTCAACAATAAACATATCCCAAAGGAGATTAGGCAGTATTAAAGCAAAAGGTAATTGATCAACTAATATAACAACTCTTCCCTTTTTAAGAAATTGTGATGCATGAAAAGGAAGTTCTGTCGTATTAAATTTTGAAACTGTATCCCAAGATGAAAACCCCAGCATTTTTGACATGCTTTGTAAGTTACTGATATCCATACTCTTATTCTTTTCAATAAGACTATTTATATTTTCAACAAGTTCTTTATCCACTAGACCATTAATAAATAGTAAAGAAATTTTTGTCTTCTGATTTTTCCCTGTTGTGAAGGAATGAACAAGAAGTTTATTTGAAGTAAGTTGTTTACGAAGGAGTCCAATATTTGTGTCAATATCTTCTGTGAAGGAGTTTGAAGGTCCTTGAATTACACTTTCATTTGATGGAACTTCAATTGAACGATTTAACCCCTTAGGAACAGGTTCGTAAATAATAAACTTTTTTGTATGTTCTATATATATAATAAGTTTACCTTCAAGGACTGATGTAATAGCCTTTTTTGTATCGTCTTCAAAAAGTTCACCCATTAAAATAAATATAGATTCTGATGTTTTCCCTTGAGAAATTAAACCCTCTGACTGTTTTTGAAGAATTGTTTTTGTTTTTGTCATATCTACTAAAGTAGATAGTCCTAGTAACAAAACTTCCTTTTTTAAAAGGTAATCACGTTTTATAAAAAAGTCATCATTACCCCCTAACGCTTTTTTAATATCTAAAACTATTTGTTCCATAACATTTTTCCTTTCATTTCCTATATGTTTAATATGCACTTAATTTTATATAATTATTCAGGGGAATAGTAACTTAGGTCTCCTACCTCTGAAAAAAAGCCTGCAACCGTGTCTTTCCCTATTCCCTTAATAGCCAACATTTGTTCAACACCTGGAATTTGTTCAAGAAGTTTATCTATGTTAGATTCCAGTTCTTCGAACTTTTCTTTTATTAGTTCATATTTGTCTATTAACGTGCGAAGCTCTAACTTAGCCATATCAGAACCTTCCCTAATACCAATTGAAGCAACTGCAATCTTCTTTAGTTCTTTTATTTTACTGAGTCCCACTGCACGTTTAACAGCTTTTCGAAGATGTACTAGTATCTCCTGTTCGGAGAGAGCTACTAACTCATGTGGCAATAAATTTAGTTTTAATAATTGTATAGCAGATTTACCTTCCCAATCCTTAAAAGACGGTAAGAAACTCTGGAAAATAGCGGTCTATCCAATTATGGACTTGCCCTTGAACTGCTTGAAGATCAACAGATAGAAGATCACGTATTTTTCTAGCCACACGAAGTTCTGCATATCTCCCGTCTTTGACCAACTGTGCGATAACTCTTGCATCCTTTACATCATTTTTAGTTGGAGAATTATCATCTAACTCTTTACTTTTCTTTACATGCAAAGGATTTACAACTACAAACTTGATATTTTTCGCCTTAAGGAAGTGAGCTAAATTCAGCCAATAGTGACCTGTCGGCTCCATTCCTACGATCACTTTTTCCATATTGTTTTGATTCATTAACTTTTTTATCCACTCTAAGAAACAGTTAAAACTAGAATCTGTATTTTCAAAGTATAAAGGTGCTGAAAATTCTAAACCTCTAAAGTCTTGGGCTCTTGCCACATGCTTGTATTTAGCAATATCAACACCTATAATTAATGTTTGAGAAGTAATTTGAGCAATCTTTTCATTTTGGTTATAATTCATTTGAATAGCCTCCTGGTATATGTGTTTGTTGTCCTTTTTGCCGCCAAGCTTTGGACATTCATATCATACCAAGGGGCTTTTTTATGTTCAAACCTCATATTTCTTCATTACAGGAATGCTGCCCGTTAGTGTAAGTACACCTTTTCACAATCTCCTGTATCCATTTCCTCTATATAAAAAAATACCAAAAACGACCGTTTTTGGTTGTGGAAAAGAGATTATCTAAAAATATTCAAAAACTACTTAAAACACATAACCAAAAATATAACCAAAATCAAATTACTAATATATCTATTTAAATACCCTTTATGGTATAGTAAATGTATTAAGTAAGGGGGGATTTGTGTTGAAATTTGGATATGCACGGGTAAGTACGCAAGATCAGTCATTGTCATTACAACTGGATGCTTTGAACCATTATGAAGTGGAACAGATTTTTGAAGAAAAAGAATCAGGTAAGAGGAAAAACCGGCCTCAATTGGACGAGCTACTTAAAGTTCTGCGTAAGGGCGACACAGTAGTTGTCTACAAATTAGATCGTATCAGTCGAAGTACCAAACATTTAATTGAACTCATGGAGCAGTTTGAAGCTAAGGGAATTCATTTCGTGTCTATTCAAGATAAAATTGACACAACAACAGCTATGGGGCGATTCTTTTTCAGAATGTTAGCCAGCATAGCCGAATTAGAACGGGACATCATTAGTGAACGAACTAAAGATGGACTGGTAGCTGCTAGAGCTAGGGGAAGAAATGGAGGTAGACCGAAGGTTGAACCTAAAAAAATCATGCTTGCCATGAAGATGTATGAAAGTAAAGACTACTCCTTATCTCAAATTAAAGAAGCCACAGGAATAGGAGCAACAACGTTATATCGTTACTTAGGAACAAAAGAAAAATCTGGCAAGGAGGTATAACATGAGAGGGAAAGAGCTGTTAACCTCCGATCAGCGAAATATGTTTGTGTCTATTCCTGATGATATGAATGAGCATGACATAGAAATGCACTATACTTTTACCTCAGAAGATCTTGGATTTATTAATAAGCACCGAAGAGACCATAATCGCTTAGGGGTTGCTTTACAGCTCGCTGTCCTTCGGTATCCAGGTTGGACTTTATTTCAGATTAAAGACATTCCCAGCCCAATACTCGATTATATTGCAAAACAAATTGATGTCTCCCCTCAAGAATATACCCAGTATGCAAAACGGGTAGCAACTCGAAATGAACATCTAGAGGAACTTCGGCAACATTATGGCTACCAAAACTTATCCTTTGGGGCATATCGAATAATTGCACAATTTACTCTTAAACTTGCTCTTGAGAACGGAAATACAGACTACTTGATTCGCTCAACAATTGAAGAATTGCGAAGACAAAAAGTAATTTTGCCAGCACTGACAACAATAGAAAGGATTGTATGGGAAGCTCGTCAACGGGCAGAAGAACGAATTTTTAAATCTATCATCTCTACATTAAGTGAATCTCAAAAACAAAAGTTAGATCACTTACTTGATGCAAGTTCCACCAATTCAAAGACACCCCTTGCTTGGTTGCGAGAAGTTCCCGGTCAATCTTCTCCAGATGCCTTCTTAAAGGTTATAAAACGTCTTCAAGTCATACGAACTTTGCAACTTAATGTGGATATTAAAGAAATTCATCCAAATAGGGTCTTACAGCTAGCACGATTGGGTTCCAAATATGAACCCCGTTCATTCCGTAGATTTAAAGAGAATAAGAAATTTGCGCTTTTAGTTTTACACCTCCTACAACTTAGCCAAAACCTTACTGATCATGCCTTTGAGATACATGATCGGCAAATTAGCCTATTGTTATCAAAAGGACGTAAAGCTCAAGAAGAGATTCAGAGGTTAAATGGTAAATCAGTTAATGAAAAGGTTATTCACTTTGCAGATTTGGGAACAGCATTGATTCAAGCAAAAGAACAAGGGAAGGACCCATTTGAAGCCTTAGAAGCTATTATGCCTTGGGAGGACTTCGTAAACTCAATAGAAGAGGCGAAGCAATTATCACGCCCTATGGATTACGATTACTTAGACTTACTAAAATTTCGCTTTAACTACTTACGTAAATATACTCCAACATTGTTAGAAGCCCTAGAATTCACTTCTACAAAATCAGGAGAGCCATTGCTTCAAGCTATTGAGACCATTAAAGAGATGAACAAAAATAATAAACGAAAAATTCCAGAAGGAGCTCCTTTGGACTTTATCTCGAATCGCTGGCAAAAGCACGTTTATGATGATGATGGTAATATAAATCGCCAATATTATGAGATGTCTGTTCTTACCGAGTTAAGAAATCTTGTACGCTCAGGTAACGTTTCTATTAAAGATCAAGATTTTGATAATTATTTAGTGACAAAAGAAGCATGGGAGCAAAACAAATGGTAGATCTTCCATTTTCTGTGGTTCCACACTGTGGCATGGACGGCTAACGGGTGCGTTCAAGAAAAATATGCTAATTTGCACCCACGTTTCTATATGCAAGAGTTAGTACAAAGCAACAAGACTTGATGCGGCAATTAGATTTGTTGAAAGAATACAACTGCACAGAAATACTAACAGAAAAAATGTCAGGCACAAAAAAGAATAGACCCGAACTTATTCGATTAAAGAGCAAAGTAAGACCCGGAGATACGATTGTTGTAGAGAGTTTTTCAAGATTAGGTCGAAGCACAAAGGATTTGATTGAGTTAAATGTTACAAAAATCCTATTTAATCCTTGTGTGCCCTGACCAAGAACAAATTTCCGTGTTAAATAGCTTTCTATCAAATTAAGACACAATTTAGCATTGATTTCTGAATCCGCCTCAATCTGTAAGATTACTTTTTTGTAAAACATCGAGTACTTTTCTAAGTCTTTTATCTAGCACGTGAAACGATACGACCGCCCGTCGTACAAAAAGCCAGCTTAATATAATAAGCTGACCTTCTGATTTCAAAACTTCTTTATGATATAAACATATTTAAGATTAATACACCTGCAAGACCTACTAAGGAAAGAATCGTAACCATTACAGACCATGTTTTGATCGTTTTGCCGATTGAAAGGTTAAAGTATTCCTTGTAAATCCAAAATCCGGCATCATTCACATGGGAGAAGGTGATACTTCCAGCACCAGCTGCTAAAACCATTAGTTCTGGACTTACACCTGTCGCCCCAATTAGAGGTGCTGCAATTCCAGCAGCTGTCATTCCAGCTACAGTAGCAGAACCTACCGCAACCCTTAGGATAGCAGCTATGATCCAAGTAAGTAGCAATGGTGATAGCGTTGATCCTGCCATGATTTCAGTGATATATTGATCAATGTGACTGTCAATTAGCACTTGCTTAAACGCGCCACCAGCAGCGATGATGAGTAAAATCATGGCAATTCCACTGACCGCGTCTGTAAGAGATTCCATAACTTCTTTCATTTTTTTACCTCGATTGAGACCAAAGGTAAAGAAAGCAAGAATAACAGAGAGTAATAATGCGACATTTGGATTACCAATAAAATCAAAGAATGGCATGATCGCTGATTCAGGCATAAAAATTTCAACAATTACTTGTGACGCAATCAGAATGACCGGCATTAAGGATGTAAGAATACTTGTTGTAAATCCCGGCATTTCTTCTTCTGTAAATTCTTTCGGATTAAACAATCCTTTTGGAATTTCAACTTCCAAATCTTCTTTTTTAAACAGCTTCGTAAATAACGGCCCGCCAATAATAATGGCTGGGATAGCAATGATAATTCCATATATTAGTGTCTTACCGATATTTGCTTCAAATACACTCGCAACCGCCGTTGGCCCAGGGTGTGGCGGAACAAAGCCATGCATCGTAATAAGCGCTGCAATAACTGGCATACCGACATACAATACAGGCACTCCAGCTGCAGTTGCAATCGTAAATACGAGCGGGATCAAAACAACAACGCCTGTTTCAAAAAAGAGTGCAATCCCTACAACAGATGTAGTTAAAACTGCTGCCAGTTGAACTCTCTTCTTCCCAAACGCTTGAATAAGTGTCGTCGCAATTCTTTGAGCTCCTCCAGAGTCGGTCATTAATTTCCCTAGTATCGCTCCGAAGATGATGATCATTGTAAGACTGCCAAGCGTTCCACCTAAACCACTTTGGACAGATGCCATGGCATCGATCGGTGACATTCCTTCTATTATCCCTACGATTAAAGCGACAATAATTAATGCAATAAATGCGTTCAATTTAAAAACCATCATTAATATAAGTAATAAGGCAACCCCTATACAAACAGAGATTATCGGCATATTATTCACTCCTTTTAAACAGCCATGAAATAAACAATGATGAAAATTGAATATTAACAGGCCATGATTGATTGTACCCGAGCAAGGCGGGGGATAGCCTCAACTCATGAAAGTTTTACTTAATTAGAAAACAACTTAACAAATTTAGTCATTACAGGCTCCATAGACTGCTGCATATCTGCCATAACAGTAGAGAGATGGACCATTTCTTTATTTTCGAAATATTTTTGCAAATGGGAAACGGCAGCCATGGATACTTCTGTGTTCACATTGATTTTACATATTCCTGATTGTATGGCTTGTTTAATTATTTCATCAGGTGTTCCAGACCCGCCATGAAGGACAAGTGGAATATCAACAACTTGTCGAATTCTTTCTAAAAGGCCAAGATCAATCTTAGGTTCTCCTTTATACATGCCATGTACAGTACCAATAGCGGCAGCTAAAAAGTCTACACCTGTTTCTGCAACAAATTCTTTTGCGGACTTTGGATCAGTAAGTGTCCCATTGCCTTCTTCCTCATCAGAGAAAGCTCCTCTCGCTAAAGAACCAATTTCAGCCTCAACCGATACACCCGCCATGTGAGCAATATCTACAATCTCTTTTGTAAGGCGCATGTTTTGTTCAAGATCATATGCTGAACCATCAAACATGACAGATGAAAATCCACAACGGATGGCGCGAATGATTGATTCCTTCTCATATGCATGATCCAAATGAAGAGAAACAGGAATACTAGCTTTTTCTGCCATTGCTCTAACCATTGCCGAAAACCCTTCAACATCTACCGTTGGGAAGTATCGCTCCCCTAAAGCAATAATAACGGGCTGGTTTTCCTTTTCAGCAGCCTTTATAGCTGCTTGAACAGTTTCTAAGCTATATACATTAAACGCTGCAACGCCGTATTTCCCTTTCTGTGCATTTATTAAAACATCTTTTGTATTTGCTAACATAATGCGCTCCTTAGTTTATGATTAATTAGATTTTAATCGCTTCTTTGTATTCGCTTTCAAATACTTTTTTACTATTCGTATACGAACATACACCATCGTAAATGATGCAGCCGTATACGAATGAAATTTTTCAGCAAACCGATGAAATTCTCCTATTTATTTAATAGTTCAACGGTCTCCTTGAGGGTAGTTTTTTCTCCTACATTACCAGGGAATATAATGTAAGAAATGCCCGGAAACTTACTTTCCTCCCCAGTAAACCATACAGGGATACCCGGCTTAATTTGTCCAGCAACTGTTGCTCTTTTTACTGCAAGGCCTTTTGTTCCGATATCACTTGAAGTAATACCGCCTTTAGCGACAATATAACTAGGTCTAACTTCTAACCTTTGAACGATACTTGTCACTGCATCTGAGATTTTAACAGAAAGTTTGAGTTCTTCTTCTTTTTTACCTTCACCAAGATCCATTCTTTCCCGTTTTGTATAAATAGCTACCGTTTTACCTGAACGAATGAGATTTTCACTTGTTTCAATCACTCGGTCTGTTTCAGCTTTAAACTGCTCAGGCTGTAAAACGAGATGAACATTAAATTCAATAAACTCAATAAGCTCATATTTCTTCAATTCCTCAAGCTGCTCAGTCGTCTTTTTAACGTGAGAACCAACAATGATTAAACCGCCATGATTAGATTCCTCTTTAATCAGTTCATCTCTAGTAAGTAACCCTCTATCACTTACTCCTCCTATAACTTTAGTAAGAGCAGCTGCACTTCTGAACATGAAATGTTTGCCGGCTTTCATTGCTTTGATGAGGGAAATGACAAAAACCTCTACATCAACGTAGTCTACAGCATTAACGACGACTTTGTTGAAATCACTAACTTCAAGTAATTGATTTGTAATCTTCTCTACTTCAAGTGCTCTTAAGCTTTCAAGTGATATATAAGTTGCATTTTCAGCTTTAAATTCGCCATTTGATTTTTCCTCAGCCCATTCACCTAAATGAGACTTTGTATAGCCGAATGTTCTATCTTTCGCGAATTCCGTTTCTCCAGCTGGCACTAAATAGTCCTCATATTGAACATAGTGGATGTTGTCAACCGTGAAACGGCCGCCTTCTTTGAAAAATGGAACAATTACTTCTCCGTCAAACTTGATGTTTGAACCTGATTCGATTGTTTCCTTTAATACCTCTGTTTCAAGTGGGTAGTGACCTCGTAAAGTAGAGTCTCCGCGACTAATAATAATAAAATCCTTACTTTGCTTCTTCGCTACTTCTAATGCATTTTCAGCAATTTCTTTATGTGCTTTTTCTGTTTCAGCTGCTGTAAATCCTCTAGAGTTTGTTAATATGAAAAACATTGCATTTTGCTCTGCAAAACCCTTATCAATACTATCTACCGACCAATCAGTGTAAACTGAGATATCATGAACGGTTTGTACTCCAGTAGGATCATCATCAAGCACAATGATTTTTTTATTAAGATCAGCTAATTCATTTTTCAGCATTTCTTGTACAATTTTTCTATCTACTGCTGGAATTTTATCGAAAACTTCGTTAACTAATCTTTTATCCGTACTTTTTATCGTGCTCATTTTTATACTCTCCTTACCTCAACATTCGCTAGTTTTTCAAAATATTGAACAATACCGCCATGGTCATCTGAAGATTTTCCATCGACCTTTAATGCATGGAAAATTTCTAGTAATTGACTTGATAATGGCATTGGCACACCAATTTCATGAGCAGTATCTATTACGTTCGTAATATCCTTCATGTTGATATCAATTCTTCCGCCAGCTACAAAGTTACGATCAAGGATTAATGGAGCTTTTGCATCGAGTACAGCACTTCCTGCTAGTCCGCCTCTGATTGCCTGATACATTTTTTCAACATCAATACCAGCCTTACTTGCTAAAACTAATGCTTCAGACATAGCAGCAATATTTAAATTAACAATTACTTGATTGGCTAATTTAGCCGTCGTTCCGCTTCCATTTCCGCCTACCAAAGTAACTTCGGTTCCCATTGCATATAGAACATCCTTCACCTGTTCAAAAACTTCTTCTTTCCCGCCTACCATAATGGCTAACGTTCCATCTATAGCTTTCGGTTCTCCTCCGCTAACAGGAGCATCAAGCATTTCTACACCTTTTTCAGATGCTAATGCAGCAATTTCTTTTGAAACCACTGGCGTAATAGAACTCATATCTATAATTACCGATCCTGGTTTTGCTCCGCTAAGAACACCATTCTCATCTAAAATGACTTGTTTTACATGTTTGTTGGCAGGGAGCATCGTGATAATCACTTCACAGCTTTCACCAATCATTTTTGGAGATTCAGCACTAACAGCACCTAATTCAACCAAAGATTGAACTGTTGCTTCATTAATATCATTAACTGTTACTTGATATCCTTTTGACAATAGATTTGATGCCATCGGTTTTCCCATAATACCTAAACCAATAAATCCAATTCTTTTCATAGTTATTCCTCCTCAATTATTTATCTTTATTATTTCACAAAAATAACTCAATTATTTATCTTTATTATTTCACAAAAATAACTCAATTATATATTTTCACTTGGAAACGATTGCTGAAAACCTTTACACGAATGATTGTATACTATTTTTCATAATTTGTACACATTTTTATTTATTTTGTATACGGTTCTATTACTTCTGTATACATTTTTTATTTATAACAATAGATTAACTATCAATTTTTTACTTTTTTTGATAAGTTAGTGATAGTTAGGTTTTGTAGGAATTAGGAGTGAATGAAATGAGTCAGGACATTAAAAATTCTCGCCCAGCATCTCACCAAGCATATGAGATGATTCGTGACAGGATATTAAACGGGGATATTCCTAGCGGCACAAAAATCGTTGAGGAAAGGCTTGCTCAAGAATTGGGCTGTAGCCGTACACCTATTAGGGAAGCTCTAAGGCAGTTAATATATGAAGGTCTTATCGTAAATAAAAGGGTTGTACAACCTACTGAGAAAGATTTACGAAACTTATTTCAAGTTAGGATTCTTCTAGAAGGATTTTCAAGTCAAACAGCAGCAATATATTTGCCTGAAGAGGAGTTAAACTTACTTTCTCATTGCATTAAAGTGGGGCGAGAAGGAACAACTGAAGAGGTTATGAAAGCAAATGAACGTTTTCATGAAATTATTGTTCAGGCAAGTGGGAACTCACAAATCATCGATATCATGGACCGCATGAAGTCAATTATCTATCTTTTTCGTAAGACTGTAGTGCTGCACCAACGCCCTCGTCTAATTGAAGAACACGAGGAGATTTATGAAGCTATTAAAGCCAGAAATGGTCAAGCAGCTAAACAGTTGATGGAAAATCACCTTCAAGCAGATTTGGATTTTTGCTTGCACATTTTAAGCAGTACAAATTACGAATGATAAGGATGGATTTCCGAATCAGCCTTACACTTTTATAAATGATAGAGAGTAGGGCACCCACTTACGTGGCTGCCCCCTCGTATAAACCGCACGTGCCCTATTAAGACATACGGCTTTCCCCATGTTCCATGACACGTCAAGAAGTTCTTATGGCACTTGCGTTTTTCACTTTTTGAAGTCCCATTGTTTCATCAATTTGCGGCTCCTGAAGATATATTTACCTATAGTATCGACGAATCAATTATTCGTTCTGATCACCTGAAGAGGTTATGGGGAACACCGATGGATCTAGCAAAAAGAATACAAAATGCAATCTACAGAGATTTTGGTGTACCAGCAACCGTAGGCATTGGCCCAAATATGTTGATGTCAAAACTAGCTTTAGACTTAGAAGCAAAGAAAAGCCTTTCAGGGATTGCAGAATGGACGTATAAAGACGTTCAAACTAAATTATGGCCTGTTCATCCGTTATCAAAAATGTGGGGCATAGGAAGGCGTATGGAGCGTAATTTGAATCGAATGGGAATTGCCACAGTAGGGCAGCTTGCAAATTATCCATTGGAGATTTTAGAAAAACGGTTTGGGATCATGGGGAGTCAGATCTATTATCACGCTCATGGAGTGGATCTTAGCGATCTTAGCACGCCGGTTAGACAAGAACAAATTTCTTTCGGGAAAAGCCAGATATTGTTGGGGTACTGCCGACAAAACGCGGATATTATACGCTAAGACATTTTTTGGATATGAAAACCCTAAGTGGACTTAGGGAATGTATTGAGTTCAAAATCTCAGGTATAAATGAATATTCTCCTAGAAAGTTTATATGTTCCCATCCTAATGGTGATATGTGCGGGAGCAATTCCTCTTGATACTTTCCTGTATTTTTAAAATGTTCAATTGCTTGTGATAGATACACGGTATTCCAAATACTAATAGCATTAATAATTAAGTTTAAGGCGCTGGCACGCTGTAATTGATCTTGTAATGCTCTTTCTCTAAGTTCCCCATGTTTCCCAAAGAAAATAGCTCGTGCCAATGCATTCATAGCTTCTCCTTTATTTAATCCACGTTGAATTCGCCGACGCAATGTTTCGCTAGAAATATAATCTAATATAAACAAGGTTTTATCTATGCGACCCATCTCTCTTAAAGTTGTCGCAAGGCTATTTTGCAAGGTCTCGTAGTCTTGGGGCAAATCGAAATCCTAACAAATTAGTTAATCCGAATACTTGATCCGTATAACCAGCCGTATCTGTATAATGTTCTTCAATATGCAAGTCGGTTTCATGATGCAATAAACCATCTATAACATGAACAGCGTCTCTTGCGTTTGTATTAATCAACAAGGCGAGAATAAACATCCCTGTTCCAAGCATTAAACTAAGAGCTTGAAATGTTGACATAGGCATCACCCCCTTACAGGGGATTTAGCCAGCAGACCACCTTTGAGTTAGCCGAATCATTTGTACTTAAGATAAATTGTACCATAACACTCTCTAGGGTTGAGGGTATTTTTATGATTATTAATAACATCAATATTAATGTTATTAATATTGATATTGATAACATTATTATTATTAATATTATTGATAATGTTTAGTAGCTATATCTTGGAAAGTAGTTCTGTTTTTTAAAAGTGCAAATATCCAATGTAAGAGTTTATTTACACAGGCAATAACAGCTACTTTAAAAGGCTTTCCTTCATCACGTTTCTTATCGTAAAATTCTCGCATTCTTTTATTGCGGGGTATGATTTCATCCGTCGTTTTCTTCTTACGACAATCTCGAATGGCACAACGAACAGCCATATACAAGGCGTGTCTAAGTCTAATTTTCTTTATCATAAATTCATAATCATTTGGATCTTCATAGCTTTCTCCAGACAGTTCAAGTACTTCTTCCCCTGTCATAAAATTATTAATTGCTTCGTCTAAAGCGTATTCAGCATCTTCTTTACTGTGATATATTTCATCATCAGCTTCTTCAAGACTTCCATCAAATTTATTTTTCATAAATATCTTATAAGCCATATTACACCTCCTTATTTGAATATATTATATCTCTTTTCTTTTGTTCAGCATCTGACTTATTTGTTATGTAATTGCTGTAACAAAAACGATCTATTTAGTTACAATGACATCCCTATATAAATTGTCTCCTAAATGTCTAAAAGACCGTGTAACAAAATACTGTCACAAAACTTTCTTGTAACAATATTCGCTCAGATGCTTTTGAGACAAATAATTATAGGAAGTGTATTCTTATTGCGGGTGGCCTTACTAGGCAACATGAAAATATAACTGGGGTGATGATTCAAACAAAGCTTCAATTCCAGGCAGTGCTTGAACAAGTGTTTCCTGAATATAAAGGGGTTTTTGGAGATTTATATTCGATGGTGTCACTTTTAACTCTTTCAGAGTTCCCCTCTTCTGAAGATATTTTAAGTGCAAGCGAAGAAATAATTACAGACAAGATAAACGGTCTTTGTAAGAGTCGTTCAGAAGTTGCTTCGTGGAAGAATTAACACCAAGATCATTCAGGAAAATTATGATGATGTATTAAGGCGGCATTTTATTTTATTTCCTTTTTGAACGCCTTTTTTGTTTTTGCTAAAGCCAGCGCCCCTATCTAGGTCAGCTTAAAGCTGACCAGGGGCTTTAGCATGTCACATTCAACATCGGCCATCAGCACCGCGGCATTAGCCGCAGCGCTGCTAACCGTGTTTCATAAAAGCACGCAAGGGTCCGGCCAATTTTTTTGTAACCGGCTGCTGCTCTGCAGCAACCACAAATAAATTGGTCCTTAACGATCCGTAAAGGGCTGAAATCACCCCTAAACGGCTCGTAACCCCTTGCGTGCTTTTTGCTGTGAATGCACCTGGCGCACCATCAAAAACAAAAAAGCCTTACAAAAAGGAAAAAAAGGAGATTTTGCCATGATCAATGCTAAACAGAATTTAAATGTATCTGCTTCTTTATCGGAACATTTAAACCGTACAGTTAAACTTCCGGAAACAGATTATATTGCAATGGAATTAGATTATGATCCTTTACAATTTCATTTTACAGACAACTATGAAATTATCTTCACTCAATCAGACACCTTTCCGAAACATAATCTCGTTATTCAATTTGTATCAGCCGGCACGGTAGGTATTGTGGATGTAATCAAAATTACAGCAGCATATCTTTCAACAAAAAACACAAATAAAGGCGAAGACTCTGTTAACCAAATAGTATTTGCAACTCCTAGCAGCAATACTTGTTATCCTTATTAGTGGATATCAGGCTGTTAGTAGCAGTCAACCTAGAACAAGTGATACGCTCGTTGATATATCTGATAAAATTGAGGTAACAGTTAGTCGTGTCATTGATGGAGACACTTTTCCACTCAACATTAAATATGAGGATTAATACAGCAAGCTGAAAAGCAGCAAAAAATGAAAGATTAGGCATTTGGAATAGCAATTTTAAAGGAGTGTTTTTCATGGATGATATAAAGCTTTTATTTTTAATTTTCGGAGTTGTAACCTATCTAATAGGCATCGGTACAATAATAGGGAATGCGATTTGGATAGGTTTTAACAGCGCACACAATAAATCCAACAAAAAACCAATTTTGTATTTTTACCTGACTGTAATCTTATTAAGCAATTTGGTTTTGGTTCTTTATGCATTGACTAAAAAACTTCCTATAACAAATCCTGAATCACTTATTAAAGGACTTCCTGCTGCTATTGCAAGTTGTATCGTATTGGTTGTTTTACATTCGATTACCTCTAACCTTGCCAAACTATATTACAAACAGAATATCAATGACATGGAGGAAAAATGAAATAAAAACTTGTCCTACTGCGGGAGCACTATAACCAAAGCAGATGAAGCTAACTAATTAAAAATAATACTGCTGAAAGCAGCAAAGATAGAGAGAAATTGGGATTATGGAATAATAAGAAAGGTGAATAGAGCAATGCCTATAACTACACTTCCCCATAAAAAAGACATTCCTTTTGTTTATATGTTTACAACAGTCTGTTTAAACGACTTTCAGGATTATAAAAAAGGGATTGTCTATGAATTTTTCAGAGAACGACATGGACAAAAACCTTATAAAATCTACAAAAAGGCTTATGCAGATAACGAATACCACGAAGTTGAATTTGAGGAGGCAATATTCACTTTTGCTAATCCAAACACTGATGGAGAGCATATAGACCCTACATGTGAATTTTTCCAGTGGAAGGTAGTTTCTTCTAGAGAATCTAGATTTCATTTTAAACTATTAGGTAAACAAGGAATGTACAGCTGTAAGGTTCCGCAGATAAAAAAACTACTTGGCCTTAAACTCAAGATTCCAAAAAGGTATATACCTATTGTGGATAAGCAATTAGTCGGCAGCGAAGAAGCTGCACACTTAAATAGAGAACTAAGATCCAAAGTGTTAGGGCCCTTTGCTTTACTGGAAAGTGAAAACAAAAAGGTTATTGAACAATTCAATGAAACGATTCATTATGCCTTATCCTCCTTAATAAGCTTCTGTAAAATAGCAAATGTAGTGGATTTAGAAACTGAAATAGATAAAGTTAACACTTTACTTCTACAGTATTATTCCTTTGCTTTATCAGCTGAAGAAACGTATATACAACAAAAAAGAGATGAAATGAAAGAATATCTTGATAATCATCATTCACTAATGGATTCACTAAACGATGGGATCAAGAAGTTAACAAATGGAGGGAAAATCAAATGAAAACTTGCCCTTACTGCGGTAGCCCCGTAGCAAAAGAAAACGAAGCTAACTATTATGAATGTGATTTCTGCATGATCCAAATAAAAGATGCCGAAGAAGACGGCAGCCGCAAGACAATTACTTTCCGTGAAACTGCTGATGAAGATGATCTTTTTAAGACAACTCCTGAATTAATGACTTTTCACACATTTGAATTACTTTCCTTATTGAGACTTATCAGGCAAAAACGCTCTGTAAAGTATAACGAGCTCTATAGGAAGGCGAAAGCAGATGAGATAACCGGTAACACTGCATCTGAGGAATCTAGGGAAGATTATCGATTCCTTACCAAAAAAATGAATATTGTTGAGAATATCTTGCTGCAAAGGCTTGGGTATATTCCTGATCGGCTATATGATTCTTATCTTACCAAGTATCTTGATAAGATAAAGAATGGACAAAAGAACAAATCCAAAATGAATATTTTCAAGGAAGTATAGGAGGACAAAATGAAAATTAATCAAGGATGCTATGTAACAGTCTTATCAGGTTTATATAACAATAAACCTGACGCTTTTCCGGATACCGATTCAAATATTGTTTATGACTTAGAAACAGATACTCCTTGTGATAGAAGCGATTTAGCAGGATTAAATATTGATTATCAAAATGGCAACTTGAATTATCTAATGGATATTACACAGAGTCACCATACCTTTACTCATATTGTCGAAGACTCCGATGGTTTTGTCTTTGCTATAAGAATAGATTAATACTGGCGTAAACCATCCTCCTTGACCAAGGACATTGCAAAATGATTAGCACGTTTACAAACTCCCTAATTTAAATGTATTATGATACAGATCAATCTTTATGCTTGAAGATTGATTGCTACCTGCCCCGGACCTAGACCATCCGGGGTTAATATTTTTACTTCTTATAGCTGTGAAATTGAATCCTACTCACTAACAGGTTGTTCTAACTCTAAAAAGAATCTAACAAAATCTCGTCCAAACTGGGAAATTTCAAAGCTTTCTTTCGACTTGAACTTTGGCTCTTTTAATCTCGGTAATGAGTGTTTAAACTTGGGACTTGTTAACTTGTCTAAAAACGAATATAATTCTCTAAATGTTTTTGAAATTTCTTTAAGGTCGTCAGTTATGCTTAAATCCGTCCTAGTTGTTAATACTCCAATCCTAAGTAAATTTCTGCGCACTGCTTCATATTGCTCATAGCTTAGTCCATGTCTATCCATAATCTCCTGCAACTCTTCTGCTGAATCCGGATCAAACGCATACCGAGAAGTATACATAAGTCTAAGAACGGATATATCAACCATCCTGAGCTCTTTTAATACGTCATAATAGGTTAGGATAAAGTCATTTGACACATAATCGTGTTCAGTAATATTCACGAATCCATTTACCATATATTGAATTTTTTCTTCCTGTTGTTCATCAATAACATAATCCAGAACGTACTGAAATAACTGATCAATCTGTTCCTTTTGTTCTATTGTCTTGGATTCTAGATTAATGCGAACTTCCTCTAGCTTAGAATGCAGATCTTCTGCGAATGTTTTGATGTTCCTCTCGAAACGGGCACGTTTATAACCTTGAACTGCTCCTGAAATTCCAGGAACCAATGAACTTCCCACATCAATAAGAAAATCTCCTGCTATGCTTGCTACTGATTCCTTTGCAATATCTGCAGCTGTGCTGCTACCAGCATTCAAAACTGTATCAAGAGCAAGTTCTTTCCCTGTTTCTTTAATATCTTCACGACTACCTCTATTCAAAAGCAATCTCTCCCTTATGACTTAGTTACTAACTCCTTAATAAACAGATATCATTATAATTCAATTTTGAACCCTTATCTCCTTTTTAAAGTCATCAAACCCATTAAGTACCAGGTTCAAATGTCTTTATAGACCTTCATCCTTCCCTTATTATTTCATAAGAGAGGTGATTTTTTTGTTTATAGCCCCTATGCTGCTCGAATCCATAAAAGAACAAGAGCTCTTCGATGATGATTCCTATATCAGTGAGCTTAAATTTGATGGTATACGGATTGTATTGTCAAAATTCAATAATCAAGTAAAGCTTTACACGCGCCATAAGAATGAAGTTAGCAGCAAATTTCCCGAGTTATTGAATTTAGATGTTCCTGAAGGTACGGTGTTGGATGGTGAAATAATCGTAACCGGTGCTGATGGATCTCCTGATTTTGATGCTGTCATGGAACGATTTATGTCCAATAAATCCCGACATAAAATTGTATACTGTATTTTTGATGTCATTTACTCAAATAGCCAATCCATTGCATCAAAGTCACTGACCCAACGAAAAGAAGTTCTTAAAGGCCTTGAAATAAACCATCCGAATGCTTTTGTACTTGAAGGGATAAAAGGAAATGGTGTTGCCTATTTCAACATGGTCAAAGAGAAAGGATTAGAAGGCATCGTCCTTAAAAAAGCGAACTCATCATATGAAATTGGAAAACGCTCTAAGAACTGGATTAAAGTCATCAATTATGACTTTACTGAAGTTTTGATAACCGGATACACACGCAAAGATATAAAATTCCTGCTGTCTTACCAGGATGGTACGCCCGCCGGCATGATGGAATTTATGCCAAAGTCTGAGCGACATAAGTTTCACTTAAAGAAAAAATTGAAGTCTGAAACTGAAGATCTTGTATTTATTGAACCTATTTCGTGCAATGTTAAACATCGGTTTATGACTAAACACGGGAAACTTCGTTTACCCTCATTCGTTTCTTGGAGAGAGTAACCTCTCCATTACATAACCACTCCCCCACTCTTTTTTTAAAAATTTAACGCGCAAAATCAAAATATCCCACTAACACTGTTACAAAGTAAATTTGTTAATGAGTAAACCTGTTACACTGTTACAATCACGAGAACCGTTTTATATCAAGGCCTCAACCTCCCTCTAAATAGAAATCCCATGTCGCTAAATAACTTTATGTCTTCATCCGGTCTTTTTGGAGCCCAAAGCATCGGTTCTCCTCCTTCAGATGAATAGCCACCATCGGCTGCTGAATCCACCCGTATAAACTTCAATCTAGGACAAAAAGTTGCAATGATGTTCTGAGTGTAGCACATTTTCTGCAGCTCGATTAGCGAGGATTTCTGAAAATAAAAATGCACCCTATAAGAGTGCATTTTTTGTTATAGAAAAGTATGTATGTAATCCAAGCAGTCACTAACAACTATTTCGGGAGCTTGGTCTACAACTTGGAAACGACGGGCTCTCCAATCCAAACTCTTCACTTGATCTGTTAATATAACCCCTTGAATAGCCAAGCCATCAGGCAAGGCTACTTCAAAGGGATATCCTTTTTGTTGGTTAGTGATAGGACAGACCACAGCAAACCCAGTGGTTTGATTAAAATTTTTCGGAGATAATACAATAGCTGGTCTTCTTCCAGCTTGTTCATGTCCTGCTTGTGGATTAAAGTTTAAATAAACTAGGTCACCGCGTTCAACTGACATTAAAATAGTTCATTCCCTTCACGGCCAAAATCAACTTCGGAATGCCGATTTTCGGGTGTTATGCGGGCTAAAAGGTCATCTAATGATGGTTTATTATTTTTAGGTTTTAACATGACTCCGGTCTTTCCTACAGTTAATTCGATCTCTGTGCCTTGTTCCATGGAGATAGCTTCAGCAATACGAGTAGGGATGCGAACGGCCAGGCTATTCCCCCATCTTTGAACCGTTGTTGTCACACTTACCACTCCTTCACGTTTCTTTTCCTCCATTATAGCACCTCCAAGATCTTTCGTATATACATAAGTATATACATTAATGCCGAGAAGGATACTATTTTTGTGAAATTGCTGATTTTGACCGTCAACTACTGCCACTTAAACTCAGTCGCCCTGGCAATGGTCCTTTACGAATTACCACTTTTTTCTCTATAGACTTCCTCAAGCATATGTAGAACAACTTTGATTTTCATCGTTCCAATAATCGAAAACACCGTTTCAATAAAAATTAAACCGCAGCCGATAAGTATAAAAATAGTTGCATTTAATCCATCAGATAAAAACAGACCTGTTAAAAACAGCATGCCTGTTGCAACAATCATTAAATTGGTTCTTATCTTGATATGTTTCGAATTAGATTTTGCTTTTTCCTCGTAAGTTTTATCGCTTTTGGAAAAGATCCCTTTTCCTTCATCTAAATCTTTAATACCTTCATTAATCATTAATCCATGATACTTTCCTTTTTCAACGACAAATTGAAAGTAGACGGTAATTATGAAGCTCACAAGGAAAAAACCGATCAGGTTATGTTCATAGTGCGAAATTAACAAAGTTGTTGCTAAAACACCAAGAGTATACAAAATAGCTTTCAAAAAAACAAAGATATATAACTTTATTGAAGGATTAATTTCACTCACTCCCTATTTTAAGCTCTTTATCTATTAATCGACTCCAATCCTCAATGTTTGAATCGATCCTGTGTTGCTGAGGGCTTCTCAGACGAAATTACTTTATATTTCGCGTATAATATCCCTTTAGTTTCTTTATAGGTATGTTTTTACGAAGTCTTCTTGCTAATGTATTTAAATTCATAACCTATACTGACAATAGAAAGTAAGACCACAAGCCAAGTTGCACATTTGCATAAATTTAAAAAAACAACATTGATAAAGTCTAAACTGAAAATACTCTCCTGTGTTAAAAACCATTCGTTGCTAAATAAAAAAGTCAAACCTTTTAAATTTGTTTGAAGGTCGAACAAGTGCTGCGGTCTATCAGTTCCCCACCATACTAATAACCAAATAGTACCGATTAACAGCCCTATTAATCTAACTCTGTCATTCACTTTTTGATTCTCCTTCTTCGTTCACATTTCCGTCCCAATAAGTTGCCTTTTAAAGTCTAAAGTTTTCAAGGCTTTGATCAAGTTCTTCCTCTGTGATACCAATATATATAAGAGTTGTTTCCGGATTGCTATGATTAAACAGCATTTGAAGTTTTGCAATATCCCTCGTTTGTTTGTAATACCAATACCCAAAGGTTTTTCTGAGTGTGTGGGTACCCATACCTTCTACTCCTGCCATATCAGCAGCTTTTTTCATTTGCCTGTATGCCTGAACGCGCGTAATGTGTGAATTCCCCTTCCGCGACGGAAACATCCATTCATTTGGATTATTTTTAATGTAATCCTGGACCTCAGAATAGATAGAAGAAAGGTTAATGTTTCGAGGTTTTTTTGTTTTTCCTTCCTTAACAACAAACTTTTTTCTTTTGCATTGAGATTGCTTCAGTTGTACTAAATCTCCACCACGAAGACCGCAATTGATCCCAATTAAGAAGTACATGTAATCTCGCTCAGAGCAAAATCTCTTTAAAGCCCACTTCATATCATCAATTTTTTCTAAGCTGCGTATCGGCTGCACATTTTGTAATTGATTCATTTTGCATACCTTCTATCTAGCGTTATCTGCTCTTATTTCGTAAACGTAATACTTGTATAAGCATTACTGTGTTTAAAATAACACTAAATTATAAGGAACGAAACAATTTGATGTGATCCGTAGCATTTTTCATAATTGCATGATGCTTCTCTAAAAAAACTTTTACTTGTTCGTCAGCAGAGTCATTAGTTTTATTCTCTTTGTAAAATAAGTGAATTTCTTTGAACAGCTCAGCTGCCATCGCGATTTCTTTATCTATATCCACATCTGTATCTATTTTAAAATTTAGTTTACACATGTCTTCCAGTGTTTTTAATGCATAGTCGATTGATTTACTAAACTGAAGAAGCAACTCCGGACTTTCTCTTTCCAATAGGTACAAAGGTAATAACATTTTGTATATTTTGAATAACTTTGTTTCAGCAATTTTAAATCTGTAACTTTTACTTACCGGTACCGTTCGAACAGGAGATCGATATTTTTCACAAAATGAAAAAGGAAGTTTCGTTATAATTTTTTCGATAAATTCAAACCTTTTTCTTTCTTCAGAAAGATCGAAGAAAACAAAACCCATATCATTAAAAAACTCAAAATTTTTCCTGTGGTCATGCCAATCAATTCGAGTATAACTACCATATGGACCAATTGAATCGATAGGCCTTAAAAAAACTGACCGGTCTTCTTCATAACAATCATATAAAGATCCTTGTTTAAAAGTATCAAATGATTTCAAACACAATGAAGTATAAGCCATTATTAACACCTCTTAAAAGCTGATTCAGCATTTTATTTAAAGTTGTTGTTTTATTCAGAAACAATTAATCACATCCAGAAAACTCGAAACTTAGAAACAGGTATTTCTATATAATCAGCCAGTTCATACACTGAATCAAAGTAGTTACTCAATGCCAACTCTTTTTCAACTTCATCTTCTAAGAATTTAACAATTTGCTCATCTGTTTTGGATAAAGATTTAAGCCGATCCACCTGTAACTTTATCTGTTTTCTGGTTCTCTCTGTTACAATGTCTTTTTTGTTAACTGGATACATAAATTAACACTCCTGTCTTATTATTTATAACGGATTATCAGTACCTTGCTTACTCAGAATAAACTTTACCCTTTCCTCGCGATTACTCGGTTTTTTCATTAATCTCGCTCCATTTCGTTTATGATTGAATGAATTAAACGATAATCGTGATTCATCAAATCATTATTTTCGAGTGTTTCAAGAGCTATGCAAAGGGCCTTGTGTAAATTATTTATTTCTTTTTCTTTTTCAACTTTGTATGTATTAAATTCCTTTCTTAATTTATTGAAGTCCTTTTCCTCTAATTCAATAAGCCTTTCATAATTGTAATAAGGTTGGTTGCCAATCCACATTTCGTATTCTCCTGACTCTGGGAGAAAATTAACTGTGAAACATTGAGGATGATCTACTCCCTGTAAAAACGAAACCATTTCATCCCATGACTTAATTGTTGTGTTTAAGCTCATTTTTCTAAACTCTCCATTCTATTTAAAATATGCATTTCAATGAAACTGCTGGTTTATAGGAATTACATTCATCCTTTTACAATTAACGTTAGCAGAATTAGTGGAATCCCTAGCGCGCTAAGACCAAATAAGACTAATGCGATGTTTTGAATTTTTATATTCCGTTCTAAGCTGTCATTGAACGATCTCATTAATTTGATTTCTTCCATCATTCTTTTATCAAAGTCATTATTCAATTTCCTCGGACCCTTCATAAGACAAAATTTCTGCTTCTCTTTCTGCTATTAAAAACACTTCAAAAGACTGTTCGAAAGTATACACTTTTAAGAATTCCTCTAACTCTTGATAACCCCTATCCTCTAATACCACCTTTAAAAATTCTTCGGTTATCTCAAAGGTAAATAAACCAATATTATCATCCTCAGAAATAAGCTTAACTGTTTTTTTGGAAACACTCATATTCTTCCACACTCCCTTATTTCAAAATTTTTCGATTTCTGGTTAAATTCAATTTTCATAAAGGAATGAAATTTCATCATTTCCTTCTCGGATTCGAAAATTGATATATATTACCATCGGTGAGAGAAACTTAATCTTAAACAAAACCGGTAAACGAAATCCCTTTAAATACAACGAATTGAATGTATCATTTTTTTACCTAATTTCATTATAGCATATTTTTAACAAAAATACTTATAAATCAACAGTTTGAATGTATCCTTTTATGTAAAAGCATACATTGATTTTTTTCCGATTAAATCACAATTTATCTCGTTTTTGAGATGTTTTTTACACTTGAAAATATTGGACTTTTTCTGAACATATCTTAGAGTCTACAAAAAAAGACATTTTTTTCATTATTAGGGTGATAAGATAGCCACGTCTATTAAATATCCATATTTTAATAGATATACTAATGATTAGGGGGTTAGTGAAGATGAAGAGCAAAATCAAAAAAGTTATAGGAGCAGTTTCGCTTGTTGGAGCATTGCTAGTATCCGGAGCACAAGCAGCTGATGCAGCAACTAAACCAGGTAAATTAATTCCAATTAGAAACAAACAATTTCCTGATACGGTTGAAGAATACAAATGGCTTGGTAATGATACTGTAAGAATTTTCTTTAGAGACAGTGAAGGTGATTATTATTGGGATGATTTTGAATGTGTAACGGTAGAAAAGGGAGTTTGTTATGTATATGAATGATACTTCAGCTGATAGCAGATTTGCTACTTGATCATGTTGGGCAAAAGGATGGTGAGATCAGTGAAAAAGCACAATTCTAGAAATGCAACTTGATGACTATTCATTTAAAAAAGGCTCTTCTTTAAGAGCCTTTTAATTTTTTATTAAAGTTGAATATATCTTCGTATCAAAGCTGAATATTGGTGCAAACCTCTTTTTTCTAACTCTCTGACAAAAATTGGCCAAGGCGGAATATTGCTTCTATAAGGATTATCATCTGAACCAGTATATGCTCCACCGCCTGGACCAGTTGAAAGGCCACCACCTGGACCAGTTGAAAGACCGCCGCCTGGGCCTGTTGAAAGGCCACCGCCTGGACCAGTTGAAAGACCGCCGCCTGGGCCTGTTGAAAGGCCACCGCCTGGACCAGTTGAAAGACCGCCGCCTGGGCCTGTTGAAAGGCCGCCGCCTGGACCAGTTGAAGCCCCGCCACGTGGGCCTGTTGAAAGGCCGCCGCCTGGACCAGTTGAAAGACCGCCGCCTGGACCAGCATATTGATTTCTAACCCACATATATAAAACCTCACTTTCTGATCTCTACAAGTAAACTTACGATTCAAAACTGGAATAGTTTCAATTTTGAGCTGAAGTTATAGAGTTTTTTAAAATTAAAGTTGACAGCTTTAGCTGCCATTCTCGAACCGGTTATACTGCTCTTTTTTCCATCCACTTTTCGTAAAGATCTTTTAAGAAAAAAGGCATTTTATCATTAAATTTATGTATGTCCTTTATAATAGTTCCTAGCGCTGCATCATCCACGCAATGGTAGTAAGTCATATTTTTTACGATATAGTCTATATTTAGAACGAATTCACCTAAATCAAAAATTGCACTGTCGCGATCAAAATTCACCAAATGATCAGGAAAATTATGAATTCCATCTGCTATCAAGTTACATGTTTCTTGAACCTGTTTTAAGTCTTTCTTCTTTACTGATCCACCTGGTTGCATCAAATTTCTCACATAATATAATCCCCACCGAAGCCAATTGTGTACCAGGGTTTTAAGTTGTTCATTAGTCAATTTAGAAAATGCATTACTTATATCGTCCACCGTAACTTCTCCTCTCCTCTCTTTATTTTACGCAAGCAGATAAACAACCTTAAATATCAAGCCAAACATAACGAATCCACCGGCAACAACAAGTAACAAGCTAATAAGTCCTGCGAACATACGGAAGACAAAATATAAACCAACGATTGCAACAAACAAAAGAAGGCCAATCCCTAATAGCTGTACGATCAGTCCGCGAAGGAGATAAAGTACGCCTATTACTGCTGCAATAATGAGAAAAATCTTCAGATATTTTAACAATTTCAGCACCCCTTTTATGACCATTTCATTTAACAATTAATCTTTGATTTTCTTCTTATACTCTGATATAAAAATGTTTATTAAATCGACAATTTTGCTTTTTCTCTTATGAGCTAATTCTTTCAGGAACTCCCTGTCATCTATATAAATTCTGATTGCTTTGGATTGTACCTTTTCTCTAGGCTTTTGATATTCCGGAATGTTTACTTCATCTAAATGTTTTTTTGCCTCAACAATAATTTCAGAAAGAATTTCAGTAATCGTGCTTCTATTTTGAAAAGCGAGTTCACTTAATTCCTCATAGTCCTCATACTTCACTCTAATTTGTGTTGACTCTTTAGAACGATGCATATTTGTCTTGTTAGAATTTTCTTTCATAATATATCTACCCTTTCGATAACTCGTTTTAGCTGCACTATATCCATATCAAAAAAATATATAATGCCATTTACTCGTTTACATGTGAACAAGTAACCAAGTGGTAAAGTGGATATGTAATTAAATCATACCACAATGATTAGTCATTGCGATAATCTTATATGGAGTAAGTACGGCCAATCACTTTGACATCCGGATATTTATAAAGATTTTGAATCCATTCGTTATAATCATATGTTGTTATTATATCTGCACCAGGAAATTCAAAGTGAAGAGTATCAAGAAGGAAACATAAGTCTCTATGATCTTTTTCTGTATAATAACAAGGGTATAATTGCTTTCCTTTATTAACATAAGGTGGATCAATAAATATTGTTGAATCGTCTTCCCAATAAGATTCTTCAATTAAATTCACTGCATTTTCTTGAGTAATTTCTATGCGATCACTCATTGAATGAATCTTTTCAATTCGCCTTATTAGCTCCCCTGGATTCCAACGTGATAAAAGAGATTCTTTAGTCCCCTTCTTTCCTCCCAATGGATTAGCTTTTGCTATCCCACTGAAAGCTAACCTGTTAACTATAAGAGAATACCATGCTGCATCAACTAAATCAGTTCCCCGATAATCATTTTTGATTATAGACTGTGCTTCAAAGAATGTTTTATGGTCAGGCTCTTTATTTTGAACAAGATCAATAAGAGCATATGGCATATGTTTAATAATCCACCAAAGTGCGTAAACACCAAAATCTAAATCATTTAAATGAAGACGGTCCACTACTCCCGCAGCAAGCAGAGACAATTCAAAACTTCCTCCACCAGTGAAGGGGGATATAAGTTTTTGTGTTTTATTTTTTTGAAGGTGGGTGTAAAGAAAATCAATAATTTTTGATTTTCCTCCTGGATATCTATATGGAGATATCCTTTTAGATAAAGAAACAATTGGAGCCACAAATTGTACATTATCAGCATGTTTATCTTCCAAAATTAATGTAAATCTGTGCCTCTCAGCGTCTTCTTCTAAATATGAGTATCCCTGACACAATTCACACCAAAAACCTGGATTAACCGTATCAATTTGAAAAGCTTCGCTATCAATAGTATCTGTGTTACCACAAAAATCACAAGTTAACATCTTGTCACCTTATAAAAATTATTTTATAAACACTTTATATTCAGATTTACTTTTTGTAGTCAAAGTTTCTCCGTTAATTCCGTTTGCAAGGGTACTGGATACTAACGCTGCTGTGAATTCTTCGATCTCTTCATCAAACTTGACCACGTATGCAAGGAATAGTTGTTTACAACTCTCCTCAAAAGTTTCTTTCATTCCTTCAAATGGTTTATCTAACCGTTCAATTATAGAGATCATTGTTGAACCTCCTTCAATAATTTTTCCTGTTTATTAACCCAATCACTGATCTTTTCAACAACCTCAACCAAATCATTATCAAAAGGATAATCTTCACAGAGATTGCTGTATGTTTCGTCATCAGCTTCATACCATAGTTCATTTATTTCACGTGCAGACTGTTTCAATTGCACCAAGGCTTGTATTAACTTTTCATTGTTGGACATAACTAAAATACCTCTTCTTTGCATTATTTTAAATTTAGTACCGCCCATGATGAGCCCATAAATATCACTTTACTTAAACAATACCACAATGCCACACTGTTAACAAGTGGTATTGTCGACAAATAAAAAGGTTATCCATTTGGATAACCTCAACTTGTGCATGCTTCAGTTGCCTAAAATTCTATTTTGATCTCTACTATTTCTTCATCTTTGGACAGTGATGAAATATGCGTTTGATTAAGTCCTGCTGCAGCCAAAAATTGTTGAAATGCAGCAGGCCCTACACCTGTGTAGTTATTAGTAAATCCTCCCTTAATCAGCAAATTAAAATCAGCTTCTATGTAGGTATGGAATATAATCTTCTTGCCATTTCTAAAATGCGTAATTCGATGAATATTCCCTAATGCCGGCAGCAAGCCTTTAGCTGAATCTAGGGTCTTTTGACTCCCCAGTCCTTCAATCTTAATTGAAGCTTCTTCTTCCAAAAATGGTGGTTCAAAATCTTCATGATTTTTTAAAACTCGTTGATTAATAGTTACCAAATCTATTCTCTCCTTTAGTGCCGATCTTTCAAGAAGTTCGGTTGTTTATAATTATAGATGGACTCTTTCTCAAGTTGGAAAAAATTAGTTTTTATCATCAGAAAGATTCTCCGTATGATGGCAAGAAGGATAAGAAGAGCAGCCAAGAAACCTATTTCCTGTTTTACTGGATTTACGCACAACTAATTCTGAATTACAGTTAGGACAGATTCTTGGTGCAGGATCTTCATTTTCAAAGACCTCTTTTGCAGTTCTATCTGGTTTAACCTTATTAATGAAATCCTGCAATTCTTTTCTTGATAAGAGCTTAACATTACAGGCATTTGCCAACTTGTGAGCTCCACTTGTAAATTGACTGTTTGTTATGACCCATGATTCTTGAGCTGCATAATAAGCTTGAGCTGCATAAATTTCCTGTACAGCTGAAAGTCCGACTTTATTTTTAAACCCGTACCTTTTTGCCTGAATTACAATTCGTTTTTTTCCTTCTAGAATAATATCGGCACCAAAGTCTCTACTTTTTTGGGTTATCTTTGGTTTATAACCAAGCTTTTGAAAAAGGGCCATGAGAAATACTTCAAACATGTGCCCGTCCATTTTATCGATATATTTCATACCTGAAGAGGCCAGTTTATCTATAGCCCGCCTCTTCTTTGTTTTATCAAAAATAAACTTTGCAAACCTAAAGACAATTAACATACTAATAATTAAAATTATAATATTGATATATAGAGGGTTCATTATCATTCTGTCCCTATTGTTCTTAATTTCTCATACGTTTTAGATCCCCTGATAATGCCTTCTTCTCCACAATAAGCACAACAGACACAATAACGCAGTTCTTGTATAAAAGTCCATTTTTCACATTCCTCACAGTAATAGGAGTTTAATTCTTCTATAGGCATTATTCCGAGCCCTCCTCTTCCTCTTCATCATTTACACCGATTAAAACATGAGGGAATTTTTCATGAGGATAATTCTTTAATGCAAACTCCATACATTCCCATTCTGTCCCTGTGAAGAATGTGACGTTATTTCTTTTATCAAAAACACGACTACTTTTCTTTTTCACCACTCCGCGCCCTCCTTACTCATATTTTTCTAAATAATCATCCCAACCACACCGACACTTAGTCGCAAACCATGTGGGCAATCCGTCTTTACTGCGTTTTAACATCTTCCCTGTTTTCGCTGACCTTTCAAACTCCACTGCCATTTCTCCGTAGTTGATAAGCTGATCATTCCCGCATTTTGGACATTCTGTATATTCCTTCACTCCGCGTCCTCCTTCATCATCTCTTCCAGTAAACTTAAATCGTCAGAATCCATCGCAAGAGTTTGATCTCCACAAAAAGGGCAATAGATTTCGGACGTACAGGCAGGTCTTTCTAAAAACAACCATTCCTCGCAGTCATCGCAATAGTATCCGATTAATGTTCCGTTCACTTTTGGCATTCCACGCCCTCCTTAATCTTCCGTACCGTCATACATTTGATCTTTTGTGTGTGTTTCAAGATGATCTAAAAAATCCCGCCAATTATCTGAACCATTTTCTATGCAGTCGTTCAAATAGTCTTTCATGAAATCGCTGTTTATTTCATTTGATTCCAGCCAATCACGAATTTGATTTCCGTTTTCTATTGCATATCTGTAATGATAAGAACAACTAATGATGGCTTTCTTTATATTGTCAGGTACATGCATCACTCCGCGCCCTCCAATAACTCAGGATTTTGAAATACATCCCCTAGAATTTTGTTTTTCGCTGTTTCTGAAAATACCGGACGTGCTTCTTTCTTCTTCTCGTTGACCCAGTTATAAACGTGTTGAGGCTCCCAGCCAGTATCAGAGAAGATGATATAGTCAGGAATAACACCATTTATTTCGCCTTTCAAAGCCATAAGAAGAAGGGCAGTCGATTGAGTGCCCCCTCCGTAAGATAAAACATGTATGTGCTTTTTACCGTCATCATAATGCTGCTTGATCATGCTGAATATCCCCCAATTCTCAATAAGTTTTTGTCTCTATACATTCCTGTTTTCTTTCAATTCCTAAAACAACACAGCCCTTTTTCTCCCTATAATCCGTTATAGATTTCAGATGAAAAGGAATAGGAGTGCCAAATGCACTTCCAAAAGGCATCAGCGTGATTGTGTCTCCTTCCTTAAATCCTTTGTTAACATGAATAATTTCTAATTCTTCCTGACATTCAATGATATTCTTATACAAATTTGGTTTTATTTTCAGATGATGTGTAACACTCATAATTTCCACCCTCTTTTTATTAATTTGCTTTAAACGTAGTAAATCTGTTCATATGCTCATTCACGCAGAATTCGGGGAGATTGGCCCTTACAAGTTGTTCTGCAAAAGGTGGAGGGACAGCATTCCCGCAACGCGCTATTTGATCTTTTTTTGAATATTTAATACCATTCATATCTTTATCAATCACATAGTCACTTGGAAACCCTTGTGCAGCAAATAACTCATGTGGCTGCAGCATCCTCATCCCTATATCAGCAATTTGATAATTTTCACCTTTTATGGTGACTAAACCGAACCTGTCTTTCGTTGTAACTGTATGTAAGGGCATGTCAAGCGATTGGCCGGTATCTGAACCGTAATATTTCGTTAAAAATGCCCTTACTTCTCCAACATGCAAGCCACCTGCCGTTATAGTTGGCATTGGCTGTGTGACGGTTTGACCATCTTTACATGTACCGCGTAATCTTCAAGATCTAAATCAGCACTTTTTCTAACAAGCCTAATAATCTCTTCAGTATCTCGGCCAAGGAAATATGAAAGATCCTCAACACTTATGAATTTGTTAGGTTTCTTCTTTATGATTTCCTCAATTTGTCCTTGGAGAGTTATCATTTAGAACCACCTTCCAAAGCTTTTGTGACGATTTCTTTTATAGGCAGAAACAACTCCATATTAGTACCTGATGATCTTTCGATTTCTTTAAGCTCTAAATTGAC
Source organism: Bacillus sp. FSL M8-0256 (assembly GCF_038005765.1). NCBI lineage: Bacteria > Bacillati > Bacillota > Bacilli > Caryophanales > Bacillaceae > Bacillus > Bacillus sp. FSL M8-0256. The sequence continues at coordinate 23,678 of NZ_JBBOTU010000002.1, read as the reverse complement.
ATGCTCAAGTGCATTTTTGTATGTTTTAATAATTTTTTTCATTTCATCAAGCTGATGAGGTATTACTATGTCTTGAGCATGCTGAAACTTCTTGATAATGTCTTTTTGCTTTTCGGCAGTTTCAGCTAAAGAAAAAACCTCTTCCAAACCTTCTTTTAATTCAGTTGTAGCAGCAGCGTCTTTGTTTTCGATTAACTCTACCAACCTTTTTTTCAGATCATCATGTTTCATTTTTTATTCTCCTCTTCAATTAGATTGAAGTAGCGACATATGTTATAATTAAGTGTCTAGTTTAATTGCCGAAGTCGCTACTTCGGTTTTTTAATTATCAGTACGTGGTATTGTGGTTCTGTTGCATTGTGGTATTTTGACTTTTTTTTTGGAGGATTACAGATTATAATAATCTGAATCCCCCTTAGTAACTAATAAGATCAAATTAGAATGGCAAATCGTCATCTGAAATATCAATCGGCTTACCCTCATTAGCAAATGGGTCATTGAATCTGTTCCCCTGATTACTTCCCTGGCTGTTTTGATTACCAAGTGATTGTTCATTAGGTCCACCACCAAAAAACTGACCTCCCCCACTGCTCCCTTCATTATGATTTGAACTGGAACCGTTGTTATTTTTCGGCTCAAGGAATTGAACACTTTCAGCTTGTACTTCAGTCACAAAAACACGTTGCCCCTGTTGATTTTCATAATTTCTAGTTTGGAGACGGCCATCTACGCCCGCAAGACTTCCTTTTCTCAAAAAGTTTGCAACATTTTCAGCCTGCCGTCTCCACGTTACACAATTTATAAAGTCAGCTTCACGTTGACCTGATTGATTTGTAAACGTTCGATTAACTGCAAGAGTAAATGTGGCTACAGCTGCACCATTTGGCGTGTATCTAAGCTCCGGATCTTTTGTTAATCTTCCAACTAATACAACCCTATTTAACATTTAAATACCCTCTTTCTTTTAGAATGACCCACCACTATCAAAACTTGAGCTTGAACTGCTGTCATAGCTTGAGCTTGAATCATAAGAATGACTTGAAGAAGAATGATCGTAGTATACGCTTTCAGTGTGTTCCCTATGGTGACTATGGTGCTCATTATTATCGTGATTTTTTGTTAGAACTTCATTCCAAATTATTGGGTTATTAACTTGGTTATCTGTATTTGTACTTTCGTAAGCACGTTTAGTGCTAACAATTCTCTTTTCCTTTGGTGATGAAGAATAATTACCGTTACTTCTCTCAATAACTTTTTTCTCAAATTTAATCGTTTCTTTAGCGCCTTTAATATCTGCCCCTATTAGATCATCCCTTTGATCAGCGAAAGGCTTAATCGCTTTGATTAAGTCTCTTTTTAATTCCAAGAGGATATCAGCAAATTCATTGGATATTTTTCTTATATGTGCCTCATGATCCTGATTAAAAGGCTGTTCAAAGAGGTCAAAAAGTCGTTCTTCTATAAGGGAAACAGAAATTTCATACTTACATAAAACATTTCTAACGCTCCAATATGATTCAGGAAAATTACCTAAAGAGATAGTCCTTTTATTCTCTAAATTAAAAGGATTTAGGACATCTAAAATGCCCGACAGGTTAACTTCTACTCTACTAATGTTGCTTTTCAACTTAACTTCCCTTGTTTTCAATTGTAAATATTCATATTGTTTAATCATCTTACTTAATTCTTTGTACTGACCACGGGATATTTTAGCTCTCCTTCTAAAATCTCTTTTAGATTTCAATTTGTCCATAACATCGTTATTCATGTTACTGTAGTCACCTTTTAGTCCAAACATAATTGATTCCAACGCTAGAAAAAGGATTATAGGGATAGCGATAATTTTCAGCATTCCAAAAAGTGTCTCAATCATCACTCGGTTTAAGTCCTCCAACATTAAGCTCTCCAACATATTTTCACCTCTCCTCCTTATATTCTAACTTTACCACAATACCACATAGTTAACAAGTGGTATTGTGGTAAATAGTTATTAAAGGCTCTCTGAAGGCCCCCTATTTTTACAGAGCTTGATCAAGATCTATTTCTCTCTTTGATTTTTGTCTTTTCTTTTTAGCCGCCAAATGTTCTTCTTTGATTTGATTGAGCAGTCCTTCTTCTTTTTCTTGAACCTTAGATTTGACTTGTCTTTTCAGTTCATCATTCCAATCCTTAGTATGCTTTGGAACATCAGCTTCTAGAATGTCGGGATTCACGAGCGTATTCATTTTATCAATGAATTTTTTTCCACCTTCATCATTATCAACGCCCAATATAATTTTTTTAATTTTATGCCCTTCCTTATACACAGCTTGCTTATACGCATTGGCAATAGTTTTTTCTTTTAGCCCATTCATTGAAACTATTCTAACGTTCTTTAATTGATCTTTTTTTATACTCCAATATGATAGGGCATCAATACCATCTTCAAAGCACATTAATCGCTCTGGCTTCCCTATATCAAAGGTAAAACCATAATCCGGATCATCATTAGGAGCAACATGTTTATAAGACCCCCGTTTATTGTTCATTTTGACTGTACCTTGGAGGTTATATCCAATGACTTCTCCATTCTTGATCCATTTAAAAACAACGTTCTTTCTTTGATCCTGAGCGATTAAATCCTTTTGAATCAGCCATTTAACAATTCTAGGATCAATCTTTCGTTCTTCTACTAAATATCTTGTAATATCTCTTTGATGATTAACTTCCATTCTTTTTCTTTTCTCATAAGAAAAAGGCTCCCTTTTTTCCTTGGGAGCCTTTTTGCTTTTATCAATAACTTGATATTCTTCTTTATTTAATTCTTGAACCGCGGTTACAAAATCCATACCATAATACATCTGCACAAAGTTTAATGCGCCGTACCCTTTTACCCCTTTTGAATTCCAGGCATACATATTATCCCTGATAAGCAAGCTGTCATGTTTCTTATGCCTATAGTATTTGCCTTCTTTCTTAAATTCTTCACCGTTTTTCTGCAAAAAGTCGAGTAGATCAACATCTCGCGCTTTCATGATCTCTTCTTCATTGACCCTTTTAGCCAAGAAGAGCACCCCCTATTTTACTTTTTGAATGTTTTGGGCTTTGATTTATATTTTCCTTTTGCTTTTTTAGCTGCAGGAGGAAACTCAAAGCTTAATTTTTGGTTATCTAACTTTAAATAAGCATCGAATTTCTTCTCACTTTTACTTGTGAATCCTTTGATAAGGCTGGTCTTTCCTTTAGTAAGTATTTGTTCAATATTCGTTTTAGATATTGTCTTATTCAAGATTTTTTTAGGCAGTGTAAATTCGCAGCCATTTTGATACTCATTACATCCGTAAAGTGTTCCTTTATCCTGAATCTGACCTTTTTTACAACAAGGACAAAGCCCAATTAAGCTTTCTTTTTTTACCGATTCTATTTTGGCTTCGATATTTGCTGAAGAGATTGTTTTAGGCACTTCTTCGATCAAGTGGTTAATGAATTTATAAATTCCTTGGATAAATGCTGCTTGATCAGCCTTACCCTGACCTATTTTTTGAAGGTATTCTTCCCATTTAGCCGTCATTTCCGGCTTCGAAAGTAAATTCCCTTCAACAGCTTGGCAAATGATTTCACCCTTACTTGTGATTTCAACCTTATTCTTTACTACAAGGATATATTTTTGATTTTTTAATGTTTCAATAATGTTTGAGCGCGTTGCTTCAGTGCCAAGCCCTTCAGTTTTCTTCAGTATCTTCTTTGATTTCTCGTCTTCTACCGTGTTTCCAGCTGATTTCATTAAGTTAATCAATTGTCCTTCCGTAAAAGGCTTAGGTGGCTTTGTAACGCCTTCCTGTATATTAATTTCACTGGAAGCATTCTCACCTTCCTGGATAGGCGGCAGCTTAACTGTAGCCCCCTCATTTTGCTTGTTACCACCTTCATCTTCATTTTCCTCTTTTGCGAATAAAGCTTTCCATCCTTTTTCTATCTCAACCTTTCCCTTGGCTTGAAAGATAAGACCATTTACATCTACATCTACTGTAGTTTCTTCATATTGATACAGAGGAGCAAACATTGCCAAGGTATTCCGCAAGACTTCAAAATAAATGTTCTTTTCTTTCTCACTTAACTTATTAATTGTCTCTGCTTCAGGGCTTTTCTTTGTTGGAATAATGGCATAGTGATCACTAACCTTGCTACTATCAACATATCTTTTTTGAGGCTCCATAAAAGCAGCATCAAAATTTATACCGGCAAGCTTTTGATATTGATTGAGATTAGATTTAAGGTACTCAAATTCGTGCTCAGTAATATAGTTAGAATCGGTTCTAGGATAAGTAAGTAACTTCCTATCATAAAGATCTTGCATTATTTTTAAAACATCCTTCGGACTGTACTTCCAAACCCTGTTCGCCTTTGTTTGAAGTGTACTCAAACTATGAAGTTTTGGGGAGGCAGTTTGTTTTAACTGTTTATCAACTTTTGAAATAACAGCAGCCTGTTTATCATTAATACCATGCTTATTTAGCAACAATTGAATATCATCTTTTTTATCAAAACGGCCATCATACTTTGCAGTGAAATTGCCGGCAGCCACTTTAACATCCGAAAAAAGCTCAAAATAGGTTTGAGGCTTGAAGTTTTCGATATCCTTTTTTCTTTTATAAATCATATACAAGGTAGGTGTCTGAACTCGGCCAATACTAAAGGTTTCTCTTATCCCCTTTTTCTGCAACAGCAAAGAATACAAAGGAGACGCATTCATACCAACTAACCAATCGGCTACTTGTCTCGCTTGGGCCTCATTGTATAAAGGAATATAGTCAGATCCGTTTTTCAGTGAAGAAAAGCCTTTTTGCACCTCTGACACTTCCAGTGAGCTAATCCATAAACGCTTGGTTGGCACATTCCTTATTCCTACTTTTTTCATAATGCTCCGGGCAATATTTTCACCTTCGCGTCCACTATCTGTGGCAATAATGATTTCAGAGGCTTTTTTAAGTAATCCTTTCACAATGTTATACTGGGCCCTTTTTTTACTCACAACTTCATACTGAAAAACATCTGGAATGATGGGAAGATGCTCTAAATTCCAATTTTCCCACTCTTTTTTATAATGACCTGGCAAAACCGGTTCTACTAAATGGCCTATCGCCCATGTAACTATAGCTTCTCCGGCAAAGTACCGATTATCTCGAACAACATAATATCCTTTTTTCTCGTCTGCACTTTTAAAAGCGTCTATATAGGCTTGAGCCTGACTTGGTTTTTCAGCCAATATTACAGTAGTCATCTGTTAAAATCCCCTTTATATCAAGAATAATCGAAGAAAAAAGGGAGGCCGCAGCGCTCCCTAGTCTCTGTCTAACTCTTGTTTTTTTGCTTTCTTCTTAAATACTTTTTTAGCTTCACGTTTTTCCATTCTTGTTGAAGGCTCATTACTTCTTTTTTTATCTCCAGCCTTCCGGCTATCATGCTCTTTTTTCTCTTCATCTAGAGCCTTTTCAAGCTGCTTTAGACGTTCCATAGCCGGTTTGGATAGATCCTGGTCTTTAAGTTCATTTAAGACCTCTTTTTTCAGTTTATATACATGATCAAAAGAATGAGTCTCCTCAAATTTCTTCATTTCCTTTTCTCTTTTTTCTTTCTCTTCTTTCGTCTCTGAAGGGCCCGATTTTTCATTCCCATTATTCTCAAGATAGCTGACTACCTCTTGTTTATAACGCTTTTTGTACTCTATATCCTGGGATGTTGAAACCTTTTTTACTTCTGCAGCTTTTGATATACCGGAGAGGACTTGTTCTTTGTACAGAGATTTGAATTCCTCTGCATTTAATTCATTTTCATGTATCTTTTCTTCCTCATGATCTTTACCGCCGGCTATTTCCTTTCCAAGCGCTTTAATTACCTCTTCAGATAATCCTTTTTGTTCATCTAGGATTTGTTCAAAAGGAGAAGAATAAAAACCATCACCTAAGTCTAATCTATCCATGTCAATTACTCTTCTCGGATGACTGGACTCCAATTCTTTAGGAAGAATAACATGATATCTTGTTTTGTAATAACCAAGATCATCTTTGTTCTCCCTGATGATCTCTGCCATCCTTTCATTTGCTTCTTTTAAGGGTATAAGTTCATTCTTTTTTAAACTTCCACTTTCCGACCATTGTATTAAAACATGCGGCCGATCTAATTGATTTTCAGATATAGCTGCCATTTTTTCTTGATTGTTTTGGTTGAAAGCTTTAAGAAATTCTTGATCGGACATTTTCTCTTTGTTTGGAATTTGCTCTTGAATTGGCTTTTTATTGTCCATTTCTTTTAATTCATTGATTGAAACAAATTCACTCTTTGTAGATGAAAGATATCCATACTCAACAAGCAAAATATCCTTATCATTCTGTTTTTCATTATCTTTCGTAATATCTTTTTGACCTTCAACCGTGTTAACCTCATTCTCCAGAGCCTGCTTAAAAACAGGAGATAATGCTCTTTTTTCATGGAGGATTTGCTCATAAGGAGAAGAATAAAAACCATCGCCCATGTCTAGTTTTGCGCTGATTACTTTCATTTTATCTGTACCATCTATTCCTCTTGGGAAAACAACATGATACCTTGTTTTGTCAAAACCGGCACTCCCCCTTCTTTCATCAATAACATTAGAAATTAATTCATTTCCTTCCTTAAAGGGTAAAAGCATATTTTTTTGTAATTTATCGTTTTCAGAGAACTCAATTACAATATGGGGCCGTTTAATTTCTGGTACTGTCGTAAAATACCCTGCAGCTTTTTGATTAAATAACGGAATGAAATCATCTCTTTTCAAGCCTTTTTCCTTTTCATCAATAACTGCTGATACCTTATGTTTCAGTTCAGCTAAAGAAACAGTTTCTAGTTTATCTTTGCTAAAGTCATATAGGTTAATGTCTCTTTCTAACTCCTTTTGTGCTTCCTGTTCTTTTGTAAGGTCTTTCTCATTTACTTGCTCTTTTACTGAACCCAACTTCGTTTCCCCCTGCTGTTCTTTATTTTGTTTCAACTCAATTTCTTGATTCCGCGTTAGTGATTCTTCAATCGTCTCAATAAATTCAAATGCTGTTTCATGAACTTCCTTTAGAAGTTGCGTTTGATCATTTAATTCTCGGCCTTTAGTCCAGCTGTGTAAGTAACCTAAAGAATAATCTGAAGTATCTAAACCAAAATAAGCCGAAACAGTATAAGCAGTCATTTCAGCTTGAAATTCTTTTTCGGCCGGCGAGTAATCAAGGAAAGTCTCTTTGGTATGAAGTTTTGCATGTGTCAACTCATGAAGTAACGTCTTTACATTCTGCAATTCTGAGTTTCTTGGATTCAATGCTACTTCTTTTCTAAGGGTATAACTGACACCCTTTGCAGCACCTAATTCAGAATATGGTTGGACTATCTTAATTCCGTTTTTCTCGGCAATAGCCTCCATCCCTTTGTATAATCTGGTGTAATCTTTAACCTCTCCATCTAACCATCTGTTCGGAAATATTGATGGTAAATCTTTTGCAGTCGCGTTTGTTTGGCTTACGTCAAACACACTTCCTAATGAAAAATAAAGACGGCCCTCCTTTTTCTTCAGATGACCGTCTTTTATCTTCTCCAATTGTTCTTTAGTTGCTTTTGAAATAGGCAGCCATTGTTTATTCTCGTCTTCAAACTCAGGACTTGTTCTATTTGGGACAAGAATTTTGATTGCCTTTTCTCCTTTTTTAACTGAAAAGCCTTTCTCTTTCCAAAATTTAAAGGAGCCCACAGCCTGGGCTCCATCGAATTGTGAATTGATCAAAGACACATTATATGGCGAGTATTTATAAAACTTACTCATAAAAGTTAAGAAGCTTTTCAAGTCTTCCGGAGAATGAAAATAGTTTGAAATCTTTTGTTCCATCCCCTGAGTTAATGCTTCTATTTCTGCCTTTTTTTCTTCTTTAGTTCTTTTCTTGGTGTATTTGCTCAATCTTCCTCTGTCCTTTCATCAGCACCGGCTAATTCCTCCATATTTTCTTCAAACCACTGACCATCTACATTCAAGAATAACTCCTTAGTTTTCATGTTTATTGGTACCAGCAGATTATCTTGATTCATAATGTGTTGCTGCAACTTCTGATGTTCATCTTCGGACAATTCAATCACAAATTCTTCTTCACCCACTGATAAAACTACATCTGAATTACCGACTTCTTTAATTGAACCAAGTTCAATATCTTTATTAAAAAAACTCATTCATACACCCTCCAATTTATTTTTAAATGCAAATAAAACCGGCTTCTCACCCCCCTTGAGTTTTGCTGAAAGCACGGTCTATTTTCTTTTGCCGTTGGTTAGCAATACGGCGATCTACAGCATCCCTAGCTGTTTTCACGCCTTGTGCTTCTTCTATATCCGTTGGAATACAGTCAGCAATTTCACTGTCAAAGTAAATTCCATTCAAAAGTTCAATAAGGATTTGAGTATTTTTATCAGCACTGTTACTTCCTAATTTAATTTTGTTTAATTCCGCACCAAGCTCGTTTCGGATGCTTTCAGCAACTGTTTTAACAATGTAACTGATGGACCATTGTGTTTGTTTTGAGTCGTGATGTTCTTTACAGATACGCATTATGGCCTGACCCGGATATCTAAGTTTATGTTCATCCATATAAGCCGAAATATAATCATTTGTCTCCTGATCAATTGTGAAATCCCTTCTCCTTTTATCTGAAGACATGAGATATCATCCCCTTTCATTTTCATATTCAATTTTGTTCTGAAGTCTTTCATAATGACGTTGGTTTTTCCATTGATCATAGTCGCTCCTAAAGGACCGTTCAATCTTTTTCAACGCGAACTGAAGTTGATATCCTTTTCTAAGCTGCATCCCTTTTTCTGAACGTCTCTCAAGATTTTTTTCTATACGTTCTTTTTCATTTGCATAATCCTTCATTTCTTTCAGGAAGGAGTTACCCATCCTTTTATATAGATCGTTTATTTTATTTTGTTTGTAATTTTCATATCTCTTCTTATCGACCTTTCCATCACCATAAGCTTCTCGTAATTCCTTTACTTCTCGGTCCAATTTTTTGTTTAATGCAGCGAAGTCTTCTTTATGGTGTTTTTCAATATAGCGTCTGCTTAATTCATCGATATAAGGCCTTAAAGGTTTTATTGTATTGTAGTTATATTGCCACTGTCTTTTATCCTCGGGCAAGTGATTGAGGATCTTAAAGAATAATGGTTTTAATTCTCGATTCCGCCATTTTATAGTGGAGTCTTGTTTTTTCTCGCCAACAATTCTCTTTCTGATAATGTCATTAATGAGTTGATGCTGTTGTCCTCTTTCAAGCAGATTATTTACTACTTGTGACTTCATTGCATCTAATGTTTTTGGTTTGCGTTTACCTCTGGTGCGGGTAGGTTCCGGTTCAACTGTAGCAACGTGAATATGAATGTTATCGGTATTGTAGTGAATAGCAGCTGACCACACTGCGCTCTTTTCCAACCCTTCTTTCCGAAGCATTTCCTTCATAGCTCTTCGCGTTACATCCATAATCTTTTTTTCATCAAGAGAATGGGTTTTAGGATCATATACCCCTTGTTTTTCTAACCAAGGATTATGGAATGTGATGACGTCCTGCCACATTACACTATTTTTTTCTTGAGCTTTTTTGAACAGCTGCTTTAGATTTTTTTTCTGTTCATTTGTTAGAGCGTCTGATTGCTCCGTGAACAGAGAAGATGTTTTATCAGGGTTATCCATATAATCTTGATACAGCGCGAACATTTTTTGATTTAATTTAACTTCGCTCTTTGCTTCTTCCCGATCCACATAATCAACATAGTCTTGAAAGGACTTTTTCTCAGGAGTAACAAATCGGGTTTTCAAAACGACACCAGGTGTTATTTTACTCATCAAGATCATCCGTTAAATCGTTAATTGTTTGATCCATCCTATCCATAGTTAGAGAGCATTGCTGCATGATAAAGATGTTTTTCTCGATTAAGTTTTTCAGTTCATTTTCTCTTTTACTTTCTTCAGTAAATGCCGCAAAGTTTTCAAGATGCCTTCTTAAAAATTCTTGTCGAGAAAGCCCTTTTTGCTTTGCTAACTCATCAATCTTTTTGACTGCGAAAGGGTCTACGTTTCTCACTCTGACTTCCATCTTCTATAAATTACCTCCTCAACCCCTCAGGATTAAAGATCAGAAAGAAGAGCATAAGGGGTTTTTGTTCCCACCGAAGGTGTGAAGCTAGGCAGAGCCTAGCAAAACGGTGGGTACAAGAAGAGCCCTCTCACGCGGGTACAATGCGGGCATCATACGGACCAAATGTTCCCCAATGCGGGGATCATGCGGACATGAATTTATGTCCTATTTTTTGATTGCGGGGATGCCGCGGGCATTGTTGATCACTTACTTTCTAAATCTCTTTCCTTTTGATTTAACTTTTCAAGCTTATCTTTTTGCGCTTTAATTTCATTTTCATAGGTGATCTTAGTCTCTTTGAGGCTGTTTATTTCATCCTCTTTCATACTGATTTTAGAGTTTGTTTCATCCTTTTCTTCAGATGTTTGATACTTCAAATCATCCTTTAATACCGCAATTTTTTGCTCAAGATCTTCTTCCCTTGAGTCAATTTTCTTAATAGCTTGAGCATACTTTTCCAAAAGGTTATCTACGCTTTTCTTCTCAGAATTAATTAATGACATGGCATATTCTTGTTCGGTTTTGTTTCCTAAATTGTTGTTAATTTTGACTTTACGCTGATCTGTGTAAAGGGTAGCTTCCAAGACCTTCTCTTCTTCTTCAGAGTCATCATCTTCACTTGTAACTTCTTCTTTCAATGAATCAGCGTCATCAATACCTTGACTGTCACCCTCTGGTTTTCTCATCACATCTAAAGCAACAGCCCCAAATTCCGGATTGATTTTTTTGATTTGAACAATGTAAAAACCATCATCTTGATAGACTATTTTTGTAGGTAAGTTTTGATTTGGATTGACTTTTTCTTGGGCTACAAATGAAATCGAATTGGCATCTTCCATATCAACTTCTTCAAGTTGTATCTGAACTTCCATTGTATTTTTCTCTTGACTGTACTCCCACCGGTTTACCATAACTGAACCTGAAGTGGACAATTGAACCGGCTTATTAAGAGCTGTTTGCAGAATAGGACTCTCAGTATGAATAAGGATTTTTGAACATAAAAAAAACACTAATCCCATTAGTGTCAAACTCAATATCACATAATATATCCAAGATTTTTTTCGCCTTAAATTAATTTCTTCGGTTGATTTAAACATGTATTTCCCTCCAACAAAAGGACCTATTCTTCCACCGAATAAATATCTGTTAAATCAGTTACTACCCACTGGTTGCCTTTCTTTTCGAGAAAAATCTCGATATAGATTTTGGTCTTTTGCGTTGTATTATTTTGTTTTTCATGCAGCTGATGTTCAAAATTTGCAATCAGAGTAGCATGTTTTTCTTCAGGATATTTTGTTTGTAAATATAAACTTGGCTGCTCAATTTCAGTTTCAACGTTTTTTTGGTAGAAGTTCTTTGAAGGATAATACCTTTCAAACAAATCATTTGTCATTAGCGTTTTAGCTTCTTTTCTTCTATCCTCATAGCCTTCCTCTTTTTGCACATAAGCCGTTTGAATAAACTTGTTTGCTACGTTTATAATTTCACGTCTTTCCTGCTCTTGAGAAGAAGGTTGTGCTTCTTCAAGTTGCTTATTGAGCTTCGTTAATTCTTCTTTTTGTTCTTTATTTTCTGCAACTAATTTGCTTTTATCTGCAGCAATATCTCCACGATGGCCAAAATAAATATTAAGCCCAGTTATCACTAAAATGACTGTAACTAAGCCAACGAAATAAAGTATTTTTTTATTTTTCATATTCAAACCCCGTTTTTTGATTAGAAGTTAGCGACCCGACCGAATCCATATAAATGCTCCTTCCAGTATCCACTTATATTTGAATAACCTACACCAGAGTCATTTGAATTATAGAACTTATCACCGCCTAAATAGATACCAACATGGGTAACCGGTACTCCTGCATTATAAGTCTTTTCAAAGAAAACTAAATCCCCAGGTTTAGCTTCAGACTGATCTATTTTTTTACTTGCATTGTACTGTTGTTGGGCTGTACGAGGAAGTGAAATTCCGGCCTTTTTGTAAATCCATTGCATTAAACCGGAACAGTCAAAGCCGGTTTTCGGATTGTCACCGCCAAACACATAAGGAGTACCCTCATACTTTAAACCCTCTTTCATGATCGTCTTTAACTTTTCATTATCCAAATCGGCTACCTGAACACTATCGTCCTGATAGTATTTCAAGACGGCATCGACATATCCAATATCACCGTAGCACGCTCCTGTTGCTGCCGACTCAGGCCTGACACATGAATAATTACCGGTTGAAGCTACCTTTGCATACATCATCTTTGAAAATTCAATTGCCAGCTCCTTAGTGTATTTACCGCCACGTTTCATGACATAATCAATAAAACCACCACCAAAGTTGTAAGACTGTAATGTTAGTTTTACATCCCCTTTGGCTTTATCAAGGACACTTTTAAAGTGTTTCACTCCGTATTTGATAGACTCTTCAGGACTTGTTATGCAGCCGATATAGCCACATTTAGATTCACTTGCTTGCATTGGATCGTTACCTTGTCCACCTGATTCCTGCATCATTAAAGCTAACATGAGATCAACCTTATCCTCTATGCCATATTCTTTAGCATATTTAGTAACCAAACCTCGATATCGCTCAACGTCAGCTGAAACTTTTGCTTTTCCAGTTATCGTATCAGGGACTGAGACATTCTGACTGCTATCCTCAAAGCCTCCTGAAGAAAGAACAAACACTCCCATAAAGAGTGTCCCAAACATAAAAACAACGCCCCCAATAAGCGCTATAAGCCATTTTTTTGGGATGATTGCGAAAAACCACACATCAAGCCCCCCCACCAAACAGTGCCAATTCTTCAGGGGAACATTCAACATTAAACCGGACATTTTTTACCGATTTTATTGATAAAATCATATCTCCTTGCTGCAAATAAGGAATAGCATCAATTTCACTTTCACTTAACTGGCCGTGGAAAACATCACGCAGCATGTTCAAGTTGTTACTATCTTGTTGCATGAGTAGCTTATATTGAGTAAGTTCAAACAATGTTTTGATTGCTTCAACAGCTGTTAAGTCACTACCTTCAGGAACAAAGTCACGAATAGAGTGGCTTGCAAAAATCATTCCTCCGAAATATTTTCTGGCTTCACGCGCAAACTTTGTTAAAAACAAAACAGAATGCTCATTACCCTTTCTGGTGTTAATGATGTGGTGAGCCTCATCAATAACAATTAAAAATCTCATTGCATCTTCAAACTTCAGCGTTCCTTTATTAAATGCTTTCAATTGTGGTGTTCCGTTTTTCAACATTGAATCCCACAGCAAGTTCATCACATTAAATAGCTGCGCTTGATAAATTTCAGGTTTAAGACTTAATAAATGACGTAAAGCAAAAAAGACAACTTGTTCTTCATCAAAATTTTCAATCGTTGAAGTTCCATTAAATAAATGTGAATAGTTTTCTACCAAATTCACTATAGCAAGCTCGATTTTTTCAAGTCTGCTTCTTCTATCAGGGCTCAAATTGCTGCGTTGAATTTTTTTATCAAAGTCTTCGTAAAGTTCATCTCTGATTAAGTTTAAGTAATTTGTGAAGATTGGATATTCATCAGGATCAAGTGAAGTAATGTTGTTTTCTTCTCCTTTTGCGTCATCCCATAGGCCAAGTTGAATATATAGCTTTCTCAATAAGTTTTCATATTCTTTAATGTCATCATCAGTTGCTTCTGGTGCAATGAAACGGTAAAAAATACTTAACTTAGACAAATGCTGCGTAAAAGATCCATGCTCTGTTTCCGCAGTCTTAAATACCTGTAAAGGATTAATACAACCATCAGACCCATCTAAAGCAATGGTTTTCCCCCCTAATGCTTTGACTAGATCCTCAAACTCTCCGACAACATCAAACCCTCTGACTTTGAAACCTTTTATCGCCATGTCAGTGGAGATTTTTTTGAGAAAAGTTGATTTACCTGATCCCATGGAGCCGACCATTACAGCATTATATGACTTCCTTTGCTTATCTCTATGGAAAAGATCCCATATCACATTTCCTTTAGTTTGAGTAGTGCCGTAAAATGTCCCATAAGGATCATTTAATTGAGTAAAATGAAAAGGAAAGCCCCCTGCTAAAGTTAAAGCAGGAAGAGCCTTCCCTTTTCGTTTATTGAAATATTTCGATTGAGTGTCAAACCCTGTAGTTAAGGATCTCCATTCATATTCTTGTTCATTAAGAAATATTGAACCTTTGAAATTATGAGCCTCTAATGTTTCCAATACATCTTTAACCCTTTTTTCTAAATCAGCAATCGTTTTACCACTTACAAAGTGCCGCAGATGAATACGTTTCATCACTTCACCTTGCTGGGATATCTCATAGAATAGCTTTTCCATGTCTCTATAGTTCTGTTCTGCTTCTAAACGGCCGACATTTTCTTTTTCTGTGTTATACCTGGCATTTTGTTCAGCCATGCTTTTGTTGAGTGCCTTTACTACTTCATTTTTCTTATCAGATACAACATCCAGTGTCGTAATCGCATTTTCCATATTCATTAAAGGTACTAACCAAAAATCCGAAACCATTTTAGGATAATCATATACATGAATACATGCCTCATATCCATCACCTTTTCTTACATAAGATTCTGGAAAGCTTATTCCTCCCTGCGGTTGTATTTTCGCCAGTAAAGAGGGATTGTAACCTTTTTTGCGTTTTATTTCTTTCTCTAATTCTGCATCATTTTTCTTTTTCTTCAATTTTAAATTAAACAAATTTTATCACCTCTTCGAACTGATTTTTGAATTCAAGTTGTTTAACTTATAGAGGAACTCTAATTTTTTTTCTGCAGAAATCTCATGCACGTGCAGTGTCTTTTCGATTAATCTCGTCCCCATTTTGATACGATCTTCTAGGATTTTAACGTTTGGTCCATAGATAGTCAGAAAATACTCTCTGTTAGATCTTTTCCATTCCAGATAAGTAAGTTCTTTTAACTTTCTTCTTAGAAACTCTTCATAATATGGATTTTTGTTCTCCTCAATCTTTTTCTCTATATAAGCTTGCTGTCTTTTGGTTTCTACAGGAAAGTTCAAACAGGTAATCTTTACACAATGATGAAATGCTCTATAAAACTGTGTAAACATCATTATGTCAAATTCAGATTCAGATTCATTTCTTGAATAAATGTCCTTACCCTCTATCTGAACTATATGGAAATAGCCTTCATTATCGCGTAATTCAAAATAGCCTTCTTCTGTCATATCAATTATCGGTATTAATTCAGCGACAGAATTTTTAATAGCGGGCTGCTTCTTTTTTTGGGTTTTATCAGAATCGTTCACTTCTTCTATCATTTCTTCAGGATTATTAGGTTTAGATATTTTCAATCCTTTTAAAACTTCTTTGATTGAGGCAACCTTGGTCTGTTTTTTTGGTTTATTAAAAGATTTTTGTTCTATTTCTTCAACACTTCGCTTATTTTTAACTTTTTCTTTTTTCTTTTGAGGAATCAATTTACGTTTACTTTCAGTAGTTGAACTGGGTCTTCTTTTTTGTGTCTTTGTTGAATTAACTTTACTCTCCTCAAATAGAGCCATGTAATCCCCTCCTTTTAATCATCCTCTCGATCAATTGCACAGTAGGATGAACGATTTCTAACTAACGCAATAATAATTACTTGATACATCCTCTTTTCAGGATTGGTTGCTGGTCTAATTATTGAAACAACACCAATAATTCCAAAGAAAATGTAATACAGAATTATCAAAGAGGGATGTATAAAAACTCGTAGCATCATAGAAATTAAAGCCAATGAAATTAGAAACAATAAATCAAACAAATATAGATTTTTTGACAATTTAAGTTCTGAGCTTATCTCTTTTGGAATACGGTAGTTCCTCATTGTCATCACTCCAGTGAGCTTTCTCGGCGGCCTTTATAGACCATGAAAAAAGGGAACCTTGAAGGTTCCCGTAAAATACTTGTATTTCACTTATTCGTCTCTACTTCCCATATCGTGAAGATTAGGCTGTTGAGAATTAGAGTTAAAATTATTTTTGTTCATTAATCCAGAGGATTTATCTTTTCCATTCCTTAGACTTTGAACTGTATTTTTGGATAGATGATACGACCTCTTCATACTTTGAATTCTAGGACTGTTATTTATCCTTTCTCTAAACTTATCTCTAGTGTATTCGCCAATGGTTCTTTGCTCAGTCCGTGCATGATTTGGAAGAGGTATTTCGCTAGTTGATACCTTAGAAGGCTGAACAGTTCCACCCTGATTTACATTTACAGTCTGAGATTTCGGTTTATTAGCTGATTCGATTGATGCAGATGACATATCTTTGACTGAACTTGAAACTGGGGAAGGAGTATTGTTTCCGCCAGCTTGTGGGCTAGATTCATTTGCATCCTCCTGAAGCGAAGAAGGGTATTCATGACTAACACCATTTGGTGAGCCCATATCCTCACCAGCTGCACCCGTTTCTTTCATTTCGTCCTGCAGTGAGTTTGCTGCCTCATCATTGCCGGCCGATTTGATATCCGCACCAGCTGCACCCGTTTCTTTCATTTCATCCTGTAATGAGCTTGCTGCCTCATCATTGCCAGCCGATTTGATATCCGCACCAGCTGCACCCGTTTCTTTCATTTCATCCTGTAATGAGCTTGCTGCCTCATCATTGCCGGCCGATTTGATATCTGCACCAGCTGCACCCGTTTCTCTCATTTCGTCCTGCAGTGAGCTTGCTGCCCCATCATTGCCGGCTGATTTGATATCCGCACCAGCTGTACCCGTTTCTCTCATTTCATCTTGCAGTGAGCTTAGTGATTCACCTTTTATATTAGCGTTTGGTTTATTCATTTGATTCTTGCTGTCTTTACTCATTTCTTCTTGCAATGAACCTGGCTTAACATTTGATTTTCCATTAGCGTCCACAAGACCATTACCTTCTGTATTTTTACCTTTCGATAGGCGATCTTTATTCATTTCATCCTGCAGTGTTGACTTTCCATCCTTACTACCTGGTTGAGCTACATCAAGCTTGCCGTTTTCTCCTAGTTTTTGCATAATACCGCCTCCGGTGGCTTTATCACCATTGGCTTTTCCACTTCCATCTGACCCCTTCATTTGATCATTTAAAGATGGGCCTTTATTTTCTTGTCCGATTGATTTTGATCCAGCCATACCAGCTACGGCGCCAGCCAAGCCAGCACCTGTATTCATAGCCACAGATCCTAGACCTCCTGCACCTTTAGAGATCAAGTTACCGATTCCACCCATTGCACCATTTGCACTTTTGGCAATAGCATAACCGCCAGCAACCAGACCCCATCCACTCTTGAGGCCCGCATCAATTCCAAATATTCTCTCACACATAACAGGGCCATCAATAACTGCAAGACTGCCAGCGATTAACGCGATAATGAAAGCTACTCCGTTGAGATGCTCTGATATATAAGCAGTATAGTTTAGATAGACCCTCATGCTAACAAACACCATTATAAAAATAAAAAAGGTGCTCCCAATATTTTTGAGAACCTCTTTTAACTTCTGACCACTTGCAATGTCAGCATAAGCTAGAATAGATGCTAATATGTGGTTAAAAGCTAATTCAAAAATTAATTTTGATAACTTGATTGATATAAATAAAAGTGTCGCACCGGTAACGAGCAATGTAATTAACATTGTCCAGTAATCCCATTGCCACCTGTAATACTGTTCAGGGAAAAAATCAAACCAACCATTCTTTAAATCAGCTATTCCTTCATTCCCTTCAGCATCCATAGCCAATTTCTTTTCAAGCACTTTTTTCCCTGTTTTTGATAACTTCTCTCCTTTTTTAGGTTCAAAATTCTTATCTATTTTTTCAGTGATATCAATATACTGAATGTTTTTCTTAGGTATTTTATTTTTTTCTTTTAGCTTTGTACTTTTCCATTCTTTATCGTCATAAAGGGATATATCAGTAAGGTTATCTTTAATAACCTTATCCGCAGTCGATCCTCCACTGTCTTTCAATTGAGCTACTTTCCTAGCTGCATCTGAAAAATCATCGGCTTTCTTCATCCCCTGTCCTAAAAGCATGATAACAGTGATAGCAATCACAATATTGATTAAGACATGTTCCCTATTAAACTTCTTGTTAAAGATTAATTGGTAGCCTAAAAAACATAGTGAAAGAGCTAAAATGATCCATAATCCTGGCTGTATTTTTGATAAGAAGTCAGTAATCTCTTTTGATTTGAAAAAATCGGCTACTGAAAGCACATCATCAGTAACCCCTTCTAGACCATCAACCATCCAAGCAAGAGCCTTAACAATGGACCATCCGAGCCATCTGAGAATATACGTGAAGATATTACCAATCTCTAATACATCTGAGAATTTCTTTAATATCTTTAAAATATCTTCATCTGACACCTAACATGCCTCCCTTCAAAAAAAGGCAGCCATATGCATATGGCTGCCTGTAATGGACTAATTTATTGTTTAAGCAAATCCAGCTTTTTTTTGATTTTCCCATGCACTAATTTATAAATAGGTTGAGCGATTTCATCATTGACTCCCAAAAGCTTTAACTGATCTAAAAATTCGCCCATAGCCATTTCAGCAATTCCACTCTCGTCTTCAGATATCAGAGGTCCAATTTTTTGTTTAATCAGATTGAGCGTTTGTTTATCTTCGGTAAAAAACTCGTCAACTGTCTTTCTTGTCCAGTTATCTATTGTAAGAGCAGCAAACGGTGAATCTTCCATAGACTCGTCCTCTTCAATATTCACATTCTCTGCGGCAACAGAGATTTGCGGCTCATTTGTTTGATTTTGTAGGTCAGATGGCTCTTTTTCCGGAACAGCTTCTATGGGTTCTGCAAAACCTTCAGGCTCACCGGAAAAGTTTAAAAGAAGAGTTCTCGGATCAATATCACGGTGTTGTGAATTAATATCAATATCCAAGATCGATTTACTTGTATCAAAATCGTCATTCAAGTATTCATACCGATATTTCATAGCAGTTTTTCCAGTATTGAAAATTGGCCGTGGGCGGACCTTGTTTCTTTCCTGGTCCTGACGTTTAATGCCTCTAATTACTACTGTTTCGCCCTCTCTGAGCTCCATCAATTCATTTGGCATTAACAATCTCCTACCATCGACATTTTCAGTATTGGATTTCTCAGTCGATAGGACCTTCCCACTTCTAGAAGTGACCATTTGAGTTTGATCACCTAATAATTCAGAGAAATGATTGGCCGTATTCTTGTCAGTTGTCAAAATATAAATTTGGTTACCGCAGTTTCCTATGATTGTATCCGCGTTTCCTTCCCCATATTTCTCTTTAATCTGAGAATAAGCCTGTATGATCAAATTAAACCTGATATTTCTTCCCAAGCAAACTGTGATAATGTTTGACATTCCTTCAATCGGAGGCATGTTTCCGAACTCATCTAACAAAAAGATAACTTCTCTATGACATTTCCCGCCTCTAGACAGGTTTGCATTTTTTGCAAGAACGAAATAAAGCTGCCTGATAAAAATGGAAGCTATCACATGGTTTGACTCGTCAAAATCTGGCGTAACCATGAAAATTGCTATTGGCTTAGTGAAGTATGTGATTTGCTCAATTCTTGCATCAGAAACACCTTCATGAGTCACTAATTCAAAATAAGTTTCCCCAGTGTCTTTATTGATATTACTGATGCTATAAGTTTTATCATTCAGTTTGATTTCATCGCCTTCACTAAGTTCTTTTTTAAAGGTTAATATCCAACGGCCATTTGGCCCCACTTTAACGCGCTCATTTGTTCCATCAGGGAATGTTATTGTAACCCTGGTTCCTCTGTCCCCTGTACCTTCCATGGTTTTTCCAAAGCCGACTTTCTTCAAGTCAATAGAGTTTTTAGCAGTCATTCTTGCTGTGGAATCAAAAGTGAAAGTGGATAATTCAGACATAGTTGTGGCGAATATTCCACCTCGTGTACTACCTTTAGAAAAGTTACTTGTTGCATATTGGCTTTTTGCAATATGCCCTTCAGGTAATGATTGAAAGTACATATCAAGAGCATTTTGCGGTTCTTCATCTCCTGGTAGCAGAATGTCCTGGGAACCTAATTCAGACAACATATTGGCTACTGTATACATCGTGATCTTTTCTTCAGTACCTTCTCTAATGCACTTATCTACGACTGCTAAAATTAAAGCGTTACATAGACTCATAGCAGATTTAGCCCAAAACGGCGAAGAATCATTAGGGTTGTAATAAAGGGAGTATGACAATGTTTTACACAACATTTGAGCTGTCGAGTAATCCTCTGCTTTATACGCATCCACAATAAGCTGCAGCAAATTATAACTCATCGATTCATCCTGATCGAGCAAGTTTAAAACTTCAATATGATATCCTCGTTTTTCGAGTGTTTCTTTTGATGCTGTAAACAATTCTCCTTTTGGATCATTTGCAATAATACTCGGTTTATTTTCTGCCCGCGAATAAACATCAATAGTAGGGAATACGTATAATTCACCTTTACCACTCCTGGTTGTTCCAATGATTAGGTTATTTACTGGTCCATCATCAATTAGTAGATAATCTTTCTTCCTAACTAATGAATAAAGCGCGCTTAATTTCTTCATCCCCTGAACCTTCTTAAAATTTTCCCAATCCTGTAATGAAAAGCGTTTTTGTGTGCGGGAGACAACTACCCCGCCGCCGCCTTCATAGGAATCTGTTTTTAATGGAACTGCTCTGTACTGTTCCCTTAATTCTTTTTCAGTCGAGAACCGTTGAGATCCTTTTTCATCTGTACCTACAGTTTTGAAATTTGTTCTTATCTCAAAAACAAGCTTTAATACAATGAGCGCCCCAATTATAAAAACCACTCCGTAAAAAAAAGGATGCTCCTTCAAAGGCATCTTTAAAAAGTAACTTCCCGAGATCTTAAACGGTTCAGGATCGGATAAATTACTAAGGGAAGAGAACAACTGCAGAAACAGCTGAAGTATAAAATTCGCAATCAATACAGTTAATGCAAAAAAACAAGCCCCAATAGGAATTAGAGCTTGTTTTTCAGCAAGAATATTCTTGTTCAATTGATTATCTGCCAACTTTATTTCACCTTCCTGAACTTACTTTTTTTTGCTGTCTTTTTTCTTCTCCACCTTCTCATTCAATTGCTGCACTTTTTTATCTAGCTCTTCAAGAGAAGACATCTTTTTTTCATATTCCTTGTTTTTTTCTTTTTGGTCCTCTAGAGCTTTTTTATAATCAGTAATCTTCTCAGTTTTTTGCTCCAATTTTTCACTCATAGCAGCTAAAGCTTGTTTTTGAGTAGAAATAGCGAACTGATTATATACAGAAAAAAATAAGATAAACATAGAAAAAACAGCTGCAAATATCACCTTCATATGTTGCATCATTTTGCTTTTAATTGAGCTTGAAGGGTTTATCTCTTCCACACCATTAAAATGCTCTGGTTCGCCTTCTAAACGCTTTTCTTCGCGTTTTCGTATATGTTCGGGCAGCTGTGCAAACATTTGAGAATAAAACTCTTGTTTTTTTTGCTCCTCTTCTTCACTTTCAATAGGGTAAGCGTCTAGTATCATAACAATGTGATGAAATAAGTTGTCTGATTTCCCTGCCCCTAATGTTAGTTGGCCGGAGTATACCTCTTGTTCGTTGTCAATAATTGAGAATTCCAAAGTTGATATTGTTTTTTTCTTTTGATTTTTCTTTTCGAGATTTTCTGTTAACGTAACAGCCTCATCAAAAGGGATTGCATAACCATTTGAGACATCCTCGATAGGGTTTATAAACATAACTTGTAACAATAAAATCACCCTCTAATGTTATTCAAGGAAAAAGAAAAGACTATACCGAGGTATAGTCTTAGAATTTAATATTTGCATCCACTGATTCCGCAAGTCCTAAACATCCCGCAATAATGACACATCCAGCAGCACCGCCAATAAACCAAGGAATACATTTTTGACGGCCATTCATCCCACCCAAAATCAGATGATAACCTCCAATACAAAAGGCAATTGCTGTAGCAACGATGGCCCCTCTTTGCAGCCATTTAATAATGCTTTTTCCTGTACTTACTAAGCCATTCATAGCGTCTCCTAATAGGTAATGATTATCCATAACCATATTTAATAAATCCATGTTTACTTCCTCCTATGAATTTTAATTTTTATCTTCAACCAAGGCAGATAATGCCGTTACGACAGTCTCTTGGTTTTCTTGAATAACTTTAAGATGCTCATTGTGCAACCAGTCATTATAGGGCTGGTTATTGATTCTTAAAATCAACTCTGCAAGCTCTTTAGTTTGTTTAAATTCAGCTTGCTTTGGGGAAATAGCCATTTGATTCACCTCAATCCGTTCCGTATATTTCCGTCATATCATCAATAAAAGTCTCTATAGCAGAATCCAAGTCTTCGAGATTTTTAACGTCTTCATCAAAAAAAACCTGACTTTTCAGCTTTCCATCCTTATAGAAAGCTAAACTGTCAAGTTTTTGGTTGGGGTCAATGCCATATTCAGTTTGCTGATCATGGTTTCCAATAGAAGACTGATTAAAATTCAATTCAGAGACTGTAATGGATTTTTTCTCAGCAATCTTTTTGATATGACTTAAATAAACTTTTCTACTTTCTTCATCCCAAGACAACATAACAAACCCTGTAGGATGTTTTTTTAAGTAGCTCTTACTTTCCTTTGGTTTTAATTCAACCAAGTACCCTTTGGATGTAAACCACCCTTGCGATTGTCCAATTTTCCAGGCACAAAGTGATAAAACGGCAACACAAATAACCAACGCCACAATAATCACCTTGGTTTTAATAGCCATCATAATCCCCCTAGCCTTTTGTAAAGAAGGAATAAATAGATTTAAATGTACTTTGAATTTGCTTTGTCCATTCGGGCCAAGTGAAGTGGCCAACTTTTTGGTAATCCATAATAAGCTGGCAGCAAATCCAAACAACTAAAAGAAGTAAGGCTATCTTTAGAATTTGGATAATCGCAGAAGAATAGTTTATTTTCTTTAATTTATAAAGTTTCATATAGAGCCTTTGCATACCATGTTTTGCAGCAATCGACTTTTCCTGTTTTTTATACTCGTTTATTTCTTCATTGATTAATTCATCCAAATTAACACCTTGGGCTTCTAAAAGAAAAGTGGCATAATCCTTCTTTTTTTTCATAGTATCTGCTGATGTCCGGAGTTTAGGCATAATTTGCAACTCCTTTCAAAGCACGGATTCATCAACATAAATTTACGAGAATATGATTTTCCTTGATAATGAAACTTTTGATATTGAATTCATGTAAGGTATTACTATCAGTGCAGAAAGCCTCCACTCTACGGCCTTTTGAAATTTCTGTACCAAGTGGCACCCTCATATTGCGCTTTGACATCATCTTCCTGATTTCGTTAGATGAAGCAGCAACTTTAATCCTTTGTTTTTTTGCTCTTAATTGCATATCGATCACCCCCTGTATTTAAGAGCAGCAGCCATCACACTTTATTTCACAGCTGCATTTAGTTTGTTCTTCAGATAG